>JALOPB010000003.1 GCA_025454115.1 Desulfobacterales bacterium
CGGCGGGGCGGTGACTTTCAGCTTAAGGGCGTCGTCCTGCATGCCGACGATCTGGTTGCGCGAGGATTTCGGCTGCACGCGAATCCGGAACGATATGCCGAAGGGATGGTCCTGGATCGGCAGCATGGCAGCTCCATGGCTTTGTAAGAAGCCCAATCTCGGCGTTGCGCTAAATTTCGCCAGCGATAGGGATCAGGCCGAAGCGATCAGCTTGCGGATGAACTCCGGCGGCCGCACCACCCGACCGCTCCGGTCGACGAAGGCATGCTTGGTGAAGCCTTCGGCCAACAGCGTCTCGCCGTCTTCACGATAAATGCGGTAGTCGAACTTGATGCCGCCCTTCACACCGGCGTCCACGCGCGTCTCGATCACGATGATCTCGTCGTATCGGGCGGGGGCGGAATATTTCGCACGGCACTCCGAGACGGGCAGGAAGAAGCCGCGCTCCTCGATGTCCCGGTAGGGAAAGCCCCAGGCCCGGAACAGCTCGGTCCGTCCGATTTCGAACCATCGGAAGTAGTTGCCGTAGTAGGCCTGGCCCATGCGGTCGGTGTCGCCGTAGATGACCCGGCAGGTGGTGCGGTGGGCCACGGGATTCAACCTCCGTTGCGCAGAATGGTTGCGATCATGGCCTTCAGCTCGGCGAAACCGGTCGCCACCGGGAAAGACGGATACTCCCGGCGGACGTTGTCCGGCGGCCGGTAGAGGATGCCGTGGTCGGCGGCCGTCAGCATGCTGATGTCGTTGTATGAATCGCCGACGCCGATGACGCGGTAGTTGAGGCCGCGCATGGCCTCGGCCACTTTGCGCTTGCCGTCGGTCTGACGCAGGCGGTAGTCGGAAATGGTGCCGTCCGCCGCCACCGTGAGCGTGTTGCAGAGCAGGGTGGGGTAGCCCAATTTCTTCATCAGAGGGCCGGCGAATTCGACGAAGGTGTCCGAGACCACCAGGACCTGGGTGACCGAGCGGATCCATTCCAGAAACCCCAGCGCGCCCTCGTGAGGATCCATCGCGGCGATCACGGCCTGGATGTCGGGCAGCTTCAGCCCCCGGTCTTTCAGGATTTTCAAGCGGTGCTTCATCAGCACATCATAGTCGGAAATATCCCGGGTGGTCAGGCGCAGCTCCTGGATGCCGGTCTTCTCGGCGAACTTGATCCAGATCTCGGGCAGAAAAATACCTTCCAGGTCGGAACAGACCAAATGCATGCGGACACCCCTCCCTAATCTTGCAGACCCTCGTCTTCGATTCGGATCAGCACCGGTTTGGCGCCCGTCACATCCAGGGCGCTGATTTCGTTCAGGGCCTTTTTCACGTCCGCTTCCTGGGCCCGATGCGATAGCATTACCACCGGGACGGCGCCGTTGGTTTTGCGGCCCTTCTGGTGGACCGATTGGATGCTGATGCCGTGTGCGCCCAGTATTCCGGAAATGGACGAAAGCACGCCAGGCCGGTCGAGCGCCGAAAAGCGGAAATAGTAATGGGATGAAATCCGGTCGATGGGCATGATCGGGATCGGCCGGATTCGCTCCGGCTGAAAGGCCAGGGCGGGTATCCGTCCGGCGGTGCCGCTCAGCAGGTTGCGCGCGAGGTCCACCACGTCGCTGACCACGGCGCTCGCCGTCGGCATCATGCCGGCCCCGCGGCCGTAGAGCAGGATGTCGCCGGTCGCGTCGCCGCTGACGGTAATGGCGTTGAGCGTGCCGTTCACGTTGGAGAGCAGGTTGGCGAACGGGATCATGGTGGGATGCACCCGGGCCTCCACCGCATCGTCGTGGCGCTTACTGATGGCCAGCAGCTTGATGCGGTAGCCGAACTGTCCGGCGAACTCGATGTCCATCGGGGTGATGTGCGAGATCCCTTCGATGTAGACGTCCTTCAGATTGACCGGCATCCCGTAGGCAAGGGCGCTCAGAATGGCAATCTTGTGGGCCGTGTCGAAGCCCTCCACGTCCAGGGTGGGGTCGGCCTCGGCGTAGCCCTGCCGCTGGGCAACCGCTAGCGCGTCGGCGAACGTGCTGCCCTCGTCGGTGATCTTCGAGAGAATGTAGTTGCAGGTGCCATTGAGGATTCCGGTCATGGCGGCGATGCGGTTGGCCACCATCGATTCACGCAGGGTCTTGATGATGGGCATGCACCCGCCGACGCTCGCTTCGAAGTAAAGATCCACCTTCTTTTCGGCGGCGGACCGGAAAATTTCATTCCCGTGGCCGGCGATCAGGGCCTTGTTGGCCGTCACGACGTGCCGGCCGCCGGCGATGGCCTTGAGAATCAGCTCCCGGGCGATGCCCTCGCCCCCGATCATTTCGATGATGATGTCGATTCCCGGCTCTTCCACGACCCGGCGGGCGTCGGGAACCAGCATGCCGTCCGGAAATCGAATGCCGCGGTCGCGGGCCACGTCGAGGTCGGCGACGCGCCGGAGGTTCAGGACCGCTCCCAGGCGGGATGCGATCAGCTCGCGCTGTTCCAGCAGCAGCTTGGCCACGCCGGTGCCGACCGTGCCGCAGCCGAGCAGGCCGATATTGATTTCACGCATGGGTGATCATCCTTTCCATTTACATAATTTTGCGGATTCCGCGGACCGCCTGGTTGATGCGCATGGGGTTTTCGATCAGGGCGAAGCGCACAAACTCATCCCCGTACTCCCCGAACCCGAGTCCGGGTGAAACCGCCACCTGGGCTTCGCGGATCAGGAACTTGGAAAATTCCACCGATCCCATCTTGCGGTGTTTTTCCGGAATGCGGCCCCACACGAACATGGTGCCCTTGGGTTTGGCGATCTTCCAGCCGGCCCGGTTCAGTCCGCGCACCAGGGCGTCCCGCCGCTCCTTGTAGACGGCACGGATGTCTTGAACACAGTCGTCGGGACCGTTCAGCGCGATGATGGAGGCGATCTGGATCGGCTGGAACACGCCGTAGTCGAGATAGCTTTTGATCCGCTTCAAGGCCGCCACGGTTTCTGGGTTGCCGCAGCAAAAACCCATGCGCCAGCCCGCCATGCTGTAACTCTTCGAGAGCGAGAAAAATTCAACCCCGACATCCTTGGCTCCCTTGGCCTGCAGGAAGCTTGGCGCCTGATAGCCGTCGAATACCAGGTCGGCGTAAGCGAAGTCATGGATCACCAGGATTTCATTCTCCCGGGCATAGTCCACCACTTTCTGAAAGAAATCCAGGGTGACCACCTCGGTGGTCGGGTTGTGGGGGTAGCTGATGATGAGCATCTTGGGTCGCGGCCAAGTCTGCTTGGTGGCCGTCATCAGGTTTTCGAAGAAGTCCTGCCCCGGCCCGACCGGTATCCCGCGCACATCGCCGCCGGCGATAATGGCCGAGAAAGGATGGATCGGGTAGGTTGGGTTGGGGGTGAACACCACATCGCCCGGCCGGATGCTCACGAGCACCAGGTGCGACAGTCCCTCTTTGACCCCGATGGTGACGATGGCCTCCGAATCCGGGTCAAGGTCCACATCGAAGCGGCGTTTGTACCATTTCGTAATGGCCAGGCGCAGCTTGGTGATTCCCATGGAGGCGGAGTAGCGGTGGTTGTGTGATTTGCGGGCGGCTTCCACCAGTTTGTCGACAATGTGCGGCGGGGTTCCGAGATCGGGGTTACCCATGCCGAGATCGATGATATCCTGGCCTTCGCGACGCGCCTGCATCTTGATCTGGTTCACGGTGGCGAAGACATAGGGAGGCAGTCGGTCAAGTCTCGAAAATCTGCTGCTCATGACGGTACCTCTGCGTAATGGAGTTGCGCTGGAGAAAGCCGGCGCGGGCTAAATACCTTTTGACTTTTAAGCTGATTGAGTCTAATTTTCAAGTGTTTTATGATGCTTGCGGACGAGAGGAGGAAGCGATGGCAAACCCGATCACCTATGCCGATTCGGGGGTGGATATTGACAAGGCCAACATGTTGGTCAGCGCGATCAGTCGAATTACGAAGCAGACCAAACGCCCCGGCGTGATCGGTGATATCGGCGGATTCGCCGGTCTTTTTTCGATGGAACGGGTGATCGCCGATATGCAGCATCCTGTTCTGGTCAGCTCCACCGACGGGGTCGGCACCAAACTTAAGATTGCCTTCATGCTCGACAAGCACGACACCATCGGCATCGATCTGGTGGCGATGTGTGTCAACGATATCCTGGTTCAGGGCGCCAAGCCACTGTTTATGCTTGATTATCTGGCTATGGGCCGGCTGGATAACCAACGGGTTGAGGCGATCCTCAGCGGAATCGCAGAAGGCTGCAAGCAGGCCAAGTGCGCGCTGATCGGCGGAGAAACCGCGGAAATGCCCGGTATGTACCATGGCGACGAGTATGACCTGGCCGGTTTTGTCGTCGGTATCGTCGATAACAGCCAGATCATTGACGGGACCGCGATCCGACTCGGGCATCGGCTGATCGGCATCGGTTCCAGCGGACTTCACAGCAACGGGTATTCCCTCGTTCGCAAGATCTGTTTCGATCACTTAAAGTTGAAATTAGATGCCTATATCCCGGAATTGGGAAGATCGTTGGGCGAAGAGTTGATCGCTCCGACGCGGATTTACACCGACACCGTTCAGGGGCTTCTCAGAGACCTGCCGATTCACGGCCTTGCGCATATTACCGGCGGCGGGATCGTGGACAACATCGTGCGCATCATCCCGCAGGCGTTCAGTGTGCTCATCCGGAAGGACAGCTGGAAGATTCCGCCCATTTTTGGCTTTCTTCAACAGGCCGGAAACGTTCCAGAGCTGGAAATGCTCAGGACCTTCAACAACGGCATCGGCATGATCGCCGTCGTGCCGGAAAGCTCTGCTCCGGAGGTCATCGAACGGCTCACCGCCATGAACGAGCGCGCGTTTCTCATCGGCGAAATCATCGAACGCAGGGAAGCCGGCGAAAGGCTGGTTTGGGGTTGATCGTTCTTGGCATCGAGTCGTCCTGCGATGAAACCGCCGCCGCCCTGGTACGTGACGGAAACCGGGTTCTGGCTTCGGTGGTGGCCTCTCAGGATGAGGTGCATCATCGTTTTGGCGGGGTCGTCCCTGAGCTGGCTTCCCGCCGGCACTTGGAATCCATCATTCCGGTGATGCGGCAGGCCCTGGCGCAGGCTGATGTCGAGCTTGCCGGCATCGATGGGGTGGCGGCCACGCGAGGTCCCGGTCTGATCGGGTCGCTGTTGGTCGGGTTTTCGTTTGCGAAAGCCCTGGCATTCGCCCTGCAGGTTCCCTGGATCGGCGTCAATCACCTCGAAGGTCATATCCACGCGCTGTTTCTCGAAGCTTCGCCGCCGCCATGTCCGTTCGTCGTGCTGCTGGCGTCCGGCGGTCACACCGGCCTTTATTTCGTCAGCGATCCGATGCGTATGGAACGGTTGGGACAGACCCGGGATGATGCAGCCGGCGAGGCGTTCGACAAGGTCGCCAAGATGCTGGCCCTGGGATATCCGGGCGGAGCGGTGATCGACCGGCTCGCCCGGCAAGGCGATCCGGATCGTATCCGCTTTCCCCGGCCTTACATTGATAAGGAGAGCTTCGACTTCAGCTTCAGCGGCATCAAGACCGCCGTCGGTCGCTATGTCAGGGAGCATCCGGATAAGCAGCCGCAGCATGTAGCCGACATCGTTGCCGGGTTTCAGGAAGCGGTGGTGGAGGTGCTCGTATACAAACTCATCCGCGCGGCACGTCAGAAGGGATGCCGCCGGGTGGCCCTGGCCGGAGGAGTGGCGGCCAACAGCCGGCTGCGGGAGCGATTGTTGCGAGATGCCGGCACCGAGTCCATGGAAGTCCATCTGCCGTCGTTGCCGTTGTGCGGGGACAATGCAGCGATGGTCGCTGCATTAGGCTATCGTCTGCTGGCCGCCGGCCAACGCGGCAGCCTTGACGACGACGTGTTTTCGCGTCCAGGCTGAGCGATATCAGCCGCCGGACGCGGCAGGCAGGTCGGAAATTGCTTCAGAGGTACTGGGACTTCAGGGCCAGGATTCGCCCGGTCGACGCTTCGGCCTCGGTCCGTCGCTTTTCCGACGCCCCGATTTTTTTAACCATGACCGCATGGGCACGCCGCAGCCGCTCCGCGCTGTGGCAGATCAATGCCACGTCCACCTGCGCCCGAAGCACCTGCCGAACGGCAGCGTCGAACCCGAAGTGGCGGGCGATGGCTCCCATCTCGAGATCATCCGTGAGAACCACGCCGTCGAATCCCATGCGCTTGCGAAGCAGGTCACGGGCGATGGCGGTGGATAGACTGGCCGGCCATTGGGCATCCAGCCGCGAATACAGGATATGCGAGAGCATGACCCCGGCTACCTGATATTGGATGGCGGTCTGAAAGGGAATCAGGTCGTAGGCTTCCAGGGAGCCCAGATCGGCATCCAAACGGGGCAGGTCGAGATGGGAGTCGAGGCGGGTGCGGCCGATGCCCGGGAAGTGCTTGGCTACGGCCATGACCCCAGCGGCCTGCAGTCCCTCAATCACCACCCGGCCCAGTTCCGCTACCCGCTGGGGGTCGGAGCTGAAAATGCGCCGGCCCATGATGCTGTCAAAGCCCTCCGGCGCCGCATCCAGAACCGGTGCGAGGTTCATGTTGATACCCACCCAGGCTAGTTCGATGGCCGTGATCCGTGCGAAGCGCTCGGCATCGGCCGCATCCTTGATCGCCGGGTTGCCCGGAAACCGAGTGAAGGGCGGCCCGAGGCGGGCCACGGAACCGCCTTCCTGATCGATGGCGATAAACAGCGGCGGAAGCCCGCCATCCCGTGCATGATTCTGCACCGAGCGGCAGAGCTCAGCGATCTGACGGGGCGATTCGAGGTTACGTTTGAAAAGAATCAAGCCGCCCAATCGCAAGTCGCGGATCAACGCTCGTAGCTGACGATCCAGGCGATTTCCGTCGAACCCGGCCATCAGTCGTTGTCCGGCCAGGCGCTCCTCCGGCCATGATTTGGCTTCCATGTTCATTCGCGGCTCGATTGTTTCTGCGTGGCTCCCCGGTCGGCGCGCACCTCCCGGTTGCCAGTTTCTGCGAATATCACCAAGGCAGCTTCCATTCAAGACCGCGCGTTAGTTCGCCAGCCAAGTGGTCAGAGGATAAGGGACGCAACCGCTCTCTCCGGCGTATCGGGCCAACTGCTGCACCAATTGATCCGCCTGGGATTTGGGGACGGGAGGCGAAAAGAGGTATCCCTGGCCGAGTTCGCACGCCATATCCAGAAGGATGGCATACTGGTCGGGGGTTTCGATACCTTCGGCCACTACGGTCATGCCGAGCTTGTGGGCCAGCGACACAATGGCCTCGACAATATTGCGATTGTTTTCAGGTTGGTCGATAATTTTAGAAATGAAGCTGCGATCGATTTTGAGGGTGTCGATCGGAAGACGCTGCAGGTAGCTTAAAGAGGAATAACCGGTTCCGAAGTCATCGATAACCAGGCGGATGCCGTAATCCTTGAGCCGCTGGGCCAGCCGCATGGTCTCCTCGGAATCCACCATCAATGCGGTCTCGGTGATCTCCAGCTTCAGAAGATGCGGGGGTAGCGACGATGCTTCCAACGCGTCTCGGAGGTCATTCAGGAGGCTTGCCTGGAGGAAATGTCGACTGGAGATATTGACACTCACCGTCAGCTCCAGGTTGCCCTCCAGAATTTCCAACCAGTCTTTCAAGTCTCGACAGGCTTGTTCAACCGTATATCGCGTGATGGGGATGATCAGGCCGGTTTCCTCGGCCGTCGAGATGAACGAGCCGGGGTATACCATACCCAGTTGCGGATGGGGCCAGCGGATCAGCGCCTCAAACCCGACCAGAGCAGCGGTATCGAGACGTACAATTGGCTGATAGTAATTCTGGAATTGACCTTTATGGATGGCCTTGCGGAGGTCCGTTTCCTGTTGGAGCAGGTGCAAGGCTTTTTCATGCAGGGTTCGGTCGAAGATTTTGACCTGGGAGCGACCGCTTTCCTTCGCATGGTACATGGCCGCATCCGCATCGCGAATGATAGCCTCCGGCAGGTCATAATCCTGGGTGTGCAGGACGACGCCGAAACTGGCGGGGGCGAACACTTCCTTGCCGTGAATTCGGAAGGGCTTGCGCAGGGCGATCTGAAGCCTTTCGGCAATGGCGACGGAATAGTCGTCTGCCTCGATATCCTCCAATAGAACCACGAATTCATCGCCCCCCAGCCGGGCCAGGATGTCGATCTCGCGCAGGGATTCACGGATGCGCTCTGCAAAGGCCACCAACAGGTCGTCGCCGGCGCTGTGGCCCAGACTGTCGTTGACCAATTTGAAACGGTCGATATCCAGGTAAATGACCGCAAAATGGTAGTCCGGTCGTCGTTTGGTACGTTTGATCGCCATGGTCAGATGTTCGACGAACAAGGCCCGGTTCGGCAGCTGCGTCAAGGTGTCGTGGAAGGCCTGGAAATAGATCTGGCGTTCGGCTTCCTTCAATTCGGAGATGTCGGTAAACGACGCCACACTTGCATCCGTCTCGGGGATCGCCGCAAACGTGATCAAGACATCCTTGCGATTTTCCAGCTTGTCAATAAATTGACACCCCACGTACTTGCCGCCGACAATCGAAAGGGCACCCGTGGAAGGGGTTTCATCGCCGAAGAGAGTTCGTTGGCCTTTGTCATCGATGAAGTCCAGCCAGGACTTCCGGTTTTGGACTTCCCTGCGGCTGAATCCCGAAATGGCGACGAACTGAGAATTCGCCAGCGAAATGCGCATGTCTTTCTCGATGATGATAGTGGCGGCACCGGTGTTTTCAAATATCGTTCGGTATTTCAGCTCTGAGTTGCGCAGTTCCTCGGTTCGGTCCTTGACTTTCTGCTCCAGGGTTTCGTTCATTTCCTGCAAGGCGCGTTTGGAGCTGTTGATGTTGTTGACCAACACCTGCGTGCAACCGCTGATGAGCAGAATGATGCCGATCGTGATGAAGATGGTGAGATGGCTACCCTGAAGAAGAACTTCAAAGTAAAAGTAGAAAAGGGAGGCGCCCCCGCCGATGATGAGCAGGCCGGCTTTATCGATTACAGATGAATGACCGGCAGCAGCCACAGAACCTCGCGATAGATGAACGAACCGTCCGGAATCTAATTGCTATATCGTCCTGAAGAGGTCGGAGCTTGAGCCTATTCGATCCAAAGAAAAAGGACAAAGCCGTCATGACTCTGTCCTCTTCCTTCGGCTTCCCACGATGCCGTTATTCTCGTGGGGAAATCTTCTCAAGCATTGGTTGTTGGAAGCCCGCCAGAAAAGATGCACGCACACCTGAGAAGCCTTAGCTGGGATGAGATATTTCAATATTTATGCCAAAATTCATAAATATTATATTTCAAATTAATTCAAAATGTTGACAAGGTGTTGAAACGCAGCCGCATCAGGCGTTCGACGTGACGCGTCAAAATTCCGTTAAGCCGCCTCCTCAATTTGCCTTGCGGCCGCTGCGGTCGGGCCGATCAGGGCCGAGCTGGTAATGCTGAACCGCGCGGTTGTGATCGACCAGGTTCGCTGAAAAATGGTGGGTTCCGTTGTTTTTGGATACGAAAAAGATAAAATCGGTTTGAGCCGGATAGAGCGCGGCCTTCAAAGCCTCTTTCCCGGGGCTGGCGATCGGCCCGGGCGGCAGGCCGCGGATGATGTAGGTGTTGTAGGGAGTCGGCGTTTCAAGGTGCTTGCGGGTGAGATTTCCATCGAAATGGGGGATGCCGTATATGACCGTCGGGTCCGTTTCAAGCCGCATGCCGCGTTTGAGGCGGTTGTGAAAAACGGATGAAATGAGTGGTCGCTCGGATGGATCGCCGGTTTCCTTTTCAATAATGGACGCCAGGGTCACCGCTTCATGCAGAGTAAAACCGAGCTCCAACGCACGACGCTCCCACTCCGGCGGACATGCGGAGCGGAACGCTTGCAGCATGGCCGTCAGGATTCCGTCCGCCGCGACGGTCCGGGGGAAAAAATAGGTTTCGGGAAACAGATAGCCTTCCAGGGATGACGCCGCGATTCCCTGCGCTCGAACATAGGCGGGATCTTTGGCGCGCCGGACAATGTCATCAGCCTGAGCCAGGCCGGCTTTCTCGATCTGGTCGGCGATTTGCACAATCGTGAGGCCTTCGGGAACGGTCAGTCGATGAAGCCGCACCAAGCCTTTTGACATCCGTTCCAGGATGTCATGCGGTGACATGAAGGATGTTAGGCTGTATTCGCCAGCCTTCAGGCGGCGATCGTATCCCTCCAGGCGAGCCAGCACCCTGAATTTAAGGGCGCTCTTGATCAGCTGATGACGCTGTAGCGCTTCGGCTGTCGCGGCCAGGGACTGGCCCGGTGGCACGGTGAGGTGGTGTTCGTACCATTCCGAGCTTGCGGCCGTGCGGGCGAACGCCCCAAGATCGAAATAGATCAAAAGGGCGGCCGCTATCAACAGACCGAGCACGGCGGCTAGCAGCATCATTATTTTCTTCATCGCGTGTTCCTGTCATGCTTCGGTTGACCAGCAGATGGTACCATCCGAGGTATCCATTAAATAAATTAAGGTGATTCTTCGAGGTTTGTCAAAGGTCTGTTTTCCTTGACTTCCATTGCCTCGGAAGATAGGATCTCTGGATTACGGCGCCCACGATTGGATAGGCATTCGGCGTCACGCGCCGGGTTAATACCACCGCTAACTAGCACCCACATCAGGATATCAAAGGACGAATCAATGGCCAAGCCCAAGCTGAAGCAGCATCACATCAATCGAGATTGGTGCAAGGGCTGCGGGATTTGCGTGGAACTGTGCCCCAAGAACGTGCTCGAATTGGATGACCAGGATAAGGTGGTTGCTGTGCGGCCTCAGGACTGCATCTGCTGCCGGCTGTGTGAGCTGCGCTGCCCAGATTTTGCAATCGAAGTGGAAACACAGGAGTAGGACTCTATGGGAAAAACCATCAAATTCGTGCAGGGCAATGAAGCGTGTGTCGAGGCGGCACTTTATGCCGGGCTGGATTTTTATGCCGGCTATCCGATCACGCCCTCGACGGAGATTGCCGAACATCTGGCCTACCGCTTGCCGCAGATCGGAGGCAAGTTTCTGCAGATGGAGGACGAAATCGCATCGATTTGCGCCATCATCGGCGCGTCGCTCACCGGGCGCAAGGTCATGACCGCCACGAGCGGCCCCGGGTTTTCGCTGATGCAGGAAGCGTTAGGGTATGCGATCATGGCCGAGATCCCTTGCGTGATCGTGGATGTGCAGCGCGGCGGGCCCTCCACCGGCATTCCCACCCACGTCAGCCAGGGGGACGTGAACCAGGCGCGCTGGGGCACCCACGGCGACCACGCCATCATTGCCTTGACGGCCTCCAACCACCAGGATGTGTTCGCGATCACGGTGGAGGCTTTCAACCTGTCCGAAACTTACCGGACGCCGGTGATCCTGTTGTTCGACGAAGTCGTGGCCCACATGCGGGAGCGACTGGTCATGCCGGAACCTGGTGAGATTCAGCTGGTGGAGCGGCTGAGGACATCGGTGAAGGAGGGCGTCGACTACCATCCCTACCTCCCGCGGGAGGACGGGCGGTTGCCGATGTCGGATTTCGGCGGGGTGCACCGGTACAATGTGACCGGGCTGGTGCATGACATGTGGGGCTTTCCTTCGACGGAGCCGCGCGTGGTGCATGCCCTGTTGCGGCATCTGGTGGACAAACTGGAAAACCGCACCAACGAGCTGGCCCGCTTCAAGGAGTTCTTCCTGGAGGATGCCGAGATCATCCTGATCTCCTACGGCTCATCGGCGCGGTCGGCGCTGCACGTCGTCGAAGAGCGGCGCCAGCGCGGCGAACGGTTAGGACTGCTGGAATTACAGACGCTTTGGCCGTTTCCGCGGGACATCGTGCGCAATCGCTGCGCCGGCGCCAAGGCGGTGGTGGTCGTGGAAATGAACATGGGGCAGGTGATGCAATCGGTGAAGCTGGCGGTGGAACACCCCGATCGGGTGTTTCTGGCCAACCGCATCGACAGCGTTTTCATTACACCCGCGGACATCATCAATATCCTGCGAATCATTCAAGGCAAAGGGGTCTGATCGATGGCAGTCAAGGACTATTTGAGGGAACGGTTTTTCCCGCACCTTTGGTGTCCGGGGTGCGGTCATGGAGAAGTTCTCGGCGGCCTCATCCGGGCGATCGAGAACCTGGGCCTATCCAAGAACGAAATCGTAATGGTGTCGGGGATCGGCTGCTCGTCGCGTATCACCGGCTATGTGGATTTTCACACCATGCACACCATCCATGGCCGGGCCCTGGCCTTTGCCACAGGCGTCAAGCTCGCCCGCCCGGAACTCAAGATCATCGTGCCGATGGGCGACGGGGATGCCTTGGCGATCGGCGGCAACCACTTTATTCACGCGGCGCGACGCAATGTGGACATGACGGCGATCGTCATGAACAATCGCATTTACGGAATGACCGGCGGTCAGTTTTCACCGCTGTCCGGAGCCAACATCAGCGCCTCCACGGCGCCCTATCGCACGATCGACAAAAGCTTCGACGTGGTGGAGCTGTCGAAAGCGGCTGGGGCTACGTTTGTGGCGCGCGCCACCAGCTATCACGCCCAGCAGATGACGGAGGTCATCGAGAAGGCCATCATGCACAAGGGGTTTTCGGTCGTTGAAGTGCTGACCCAGTGTCCGACCTATTTCGGGCGCAAGAATAAGATCGGGGATGCCCCGGAGATGATCAAATGGTTCAAGGACCACACCACTCCGATCGGATCGAAGGCCAAGCAGGAACACCCGGACCTCATCGAGCGTGGCATCTTCGTCCAGCAGGAGGGGCCGGAGTACTGCGAGGAATATCAGAAAATCGTCGAGCGGGCGATGAAAGGGCGCAGCTGATGGAACGGTGCAGACTGGTGTTTTCAGGTTCGGGGGGGCAGGGGGTCATCACGGCCGCCATCATTCTCGCGGAGTCGGCGGTCCTGTGCGAAGGGCTGAATGCGGTCCAATCCCAGTCATACGGCGCCGAGGCTCGGGGGGGGGCGACGCGTTCCGATGTGATCATTGCGGATACCCCGATCTACTATCCGAAAGTGCTTCAGCCGAATGTTCTGGTTTGCCTCACCCAGGAAGCCTACAACCGGTTTTCCGCGATCATTCGACCGGGGGGGCTGCTGATCACCGACAGCCGCTACGTCAAAATCCAGCGCAAAGTGGATGCCCTTCAGCGCGAGCTTCCCATCTACCGGACGGTGATGGAGCAGATCGGCAAACCGATTGTTTTCAACATTTGCATGCTCGGCGCACTGATCGCCTTGACGGATGTCGTCAAACCGACCTCTATAATCAATGTGCTGGAGACCCGCGTTCCGTCGGATTTCTTAGAAATGAACCAGAAGGCCCTTCAATTGGGGATGGATTTGGCTGGCCGTACAAGCGGATGAGAAACCGCCGCGATCGCACCGTGTCCAGCGGATGCGTTCAGGGGGCCGGTTCGAGCCCGGTTTTACCGAACCGCGGCGATATACCACGACCAGAGCTCGGTTCCGATGAAGAGATAGGCGATAGCGCCCACCGCCAGGAAGGGGCCGAAGGGAACCGCCAATTTCATGTTGCCGCGGCGGCGGAAAATCAGGGCCATTCCCGCCAATGTGCCGGTAAGGGACGCGACGAAGATCGTGAACAGAACGCCTTGCCAGCCCAGGAAAGCGCCGATCATGGCGAGCAGCTTGATGTCGCCGCCGCCCATGCCCTCGCGTTGCGTGATCAGCTGGTATCCCCAGGCCACCAGAAAAAGACTGCCCCCTCCTGCCAGAATGCCGATCAGCGATTCGAGCGGGGAAATCAGTCCGGGGCCGAAGCTGGCGGCCAGGCCGACCGGAATGCCCGGCAGGGTGATCGCGTCAGGGATGATCCGATGGTCCAGGTCGATGAAGGTGATGATGAGCAGCGCGGCGATCAGCGCAAACATCAGCACGGCCTGCCCGCCAAAGCCGAACCGGGCGACCGCCATGGCAGCGAAGGCTCCGCTGAGGGTTTCAACCAGCGGATAGCGCAGAGGGATCCGCGCTCCGCAATCACGGCAGCGGCCTTTCAGGAGCAGATAACTCAGTACGGGAATGTTGTCGAGGGAGCGGATCGAATGACCGCACTGCGGACACCGGGAGCGGGGCCGAACGATGGACTGCGATACCGGCAGCCGGTAAATACAAACATTGAGAAAGCTGCCGACGATCATACCGAAGATGAAACCGACCCATTCCATAGCCGCTCCTGCGTCGTAGGACTTGACCGGCGAGGTTTTTTCGCCTAGAAGGCATTGTCCGCCGGCGGACCACACCGTTACGATTGTCAATTTCGAAATAGGTGTTATTATTTAAATTTTAATCGACTCGGCGGCTTACCGGTTAAAGGATGGTACCACCGAGCAGACGATTCGGTGCCGCCCGGAAAAGCGCCTGATTTTTGCATTATAAGCTGATTTCGGATATTTGCCTACCAAAAACTTCCCGCGTAAAGGCTTCCCGAACGGCGTTACCCCAGAATGTGTGGCAGGAGCAAGCATGGCAGAGGCAGACCGCGACGACTTGATCAGTATTATCGAAGAAGACGACAAAACGACTGAAATTCCCACAAACCTCCCACTGCTTCCCGTCCGGGATGTGGTGATTTTTTCGGATATGCTGCTGCCGCTGTTCGTCGGACGTGAGAAATCGGTGCATTCCGTGGAGGACGCCGTAAACGGGAACGGCTTCGTGTTTCTGGCGACCCAGAAGGACCCGACCGTTGAGAACCCGTCCCAGGACGATATCTACCGCACCGGCACCGTCGGGCGCGTGCTGCGCATGCTTAAACTGCCCGACGGCCGCGTGAAAGTGCTGGTTCAAGGATTGACCAAGGGAAACATTGCGAAGTTCGTCCGCAAACGATCCCCGTACCGCGTCCTGATCGATCTGCTACCCGAGGAGCCGGTGGAGAAGGTGACGCTGGAAGTGGAAGCGCTGATGCGCAATGTGCGCGAGCAATCCGAGAAAATTTTGGCGCTGAGGGGTGAGATCAATCCCGACATCATCTCCATCCTCCAAAATGTCGACGATCCCGGTAAGCTCGCTGATTTAGTGGCGTCGAATCTGCGGCTTAAAATCGAAGACGCCCAGTCCCTGCTGGAGATCCTGGAACCGGTTGCGCGGTTGAAACGCATCAACGATCTGCTGTCGCGGGAGTTGGAGCTGTCCGCCATGCAGGCCAAGATCCAGTCGGAAGTGAAGGATGAGATTTCGAAAAGCCAGCGCGATTATTACCTCCGTGAGCAGGTGCGCGCCATCTACCGTGAATTGGGCGAGCACGATGAGCGGTCGACGGAAATAGACGAGTATCAACGCAAGATCAAGAAAGCCCGCATGTCCAGGGAGGCCAATGACGAAGCGTTGAAGCAGCTCAAACGACTGGATCAGATGCATCCGGATTCAGCCGAATCCAATGTCATTCGGTCTTATCTTGATTGGTTGGTGGAGATGCCTTGGAGCAGATGGTCCGCGGACGTCATCGATATCCGCAAGGCACGCCAAATTCTGGACCGGGAGCACTACGGCCTATCCTCGGTGAAAGACCGCATTCTCGAATACCTCAGCGTGCGCAAACTGAACCCGCGCATGAAAGGCCCCATTCTGTGCTTCGTGGGTCCGCCGGGGGTCGGGAAGACATCTCTGGGGCAGGCCATCGCGCGTGCCGTCAAGCGCAAGTTCGTGCGCATTTCCCTCGGCGGTATCCGGGATGAAGCCGAAATCCGTGGTCACCGCCGCACCTACATCGGCGCACTGCCGGGTCGCATCCTCCAGGGGCTCAAACAATGCGGCACCAGCAATCCCGTTTTCATGATGGACGAGATCGACAAGCTGGGTGCGGATTTTCGCGGGGATCCGTCCTCGGCGCTGCTGGAGGCTCTCGATCCGGAGCAGAACTATGCATTCAGCGACCACTACCTGAATCTGCCGTTTGACTTGTCGCGGGTCATGTTCATCCTGACGGCCAACCTCACCGACACCATCCCGTCGGCGTTGCTCGACCGGATGGAGGTCATCTCCCTATCGGGCTATACCGAAGAGGAAAAAGTTGAAATCTCCCGTCTCCACTTGATTCCGCGCCAAATCCGCGAGAACGGATTGAAGCCCAAGCAGGTCACGATCAGTGAAAAAGCCTTGCGGCAGATTATCGCTGAATACACCTCCGAGGCGGGTGTTCGGAATCTGGATCGGGAATTCGGCAACATCTGTCGTAAAGTCGCCCGCCGCATCGCCGAAGGCCAGCGGCAGCCGGCCGGAATCACGCAGCAAAGTCTGGCAAAATACTTGGGACCGGCCAAGTACGTTCCTGAAATGGACCAGGAAGTCAGCCAGATGGGGCTTGCAACCGGTCTGGCATGGACTCAGGCCGGGGGCGAAGTGCTTTACGTCGAAGCCTCGCTGATGAAAGGCAAGGGCGATCTCATTATTACGGGCCAGCTGGGTGAGGTCATGCAGGAATCCGCCCGGGCCGCCGTGACGTATGCGCGCGCCTACGTAAAACAGACCCGCATCAAGCGCAGCGGGCTTGATACGCAGGACGTGCACATTCATGTGCCTGCGGGCGCCATACCGAAAGATGGCCCCTCGGCGGGGGTCGCGATGGCAACTGCGCTGGTCTCGATCTTGAGCGGCCATGCGGTGCGAAATGACGTCGCCATGACGGGCGAAGTCACTCTTCGAGGGCGGGTGCTGCCGATCGGCGGTCTCAAGGAGAAAGCGCTCGGAGCCGCGAGGGCCGGCATCAAGGCCGTGATCATTCCCAAGAAAAATGTGAAAGATCTCGTGGAAGTCCCCCATAACCTCAAACGCCGGCTGAAATTTATCCCCGTTAAAACCATGGAGGAAGTTCTCGAGAACGCCCTCGAACCGGAGAGCCCCCGGAAGCCGCACAGTCAACGCAAATCGATGCGGCGGTGATCGGGCCGGAGGCGGCGGAATCGGAAAGCACTCGCGAAATGCAATTACCGGAATGCAGGATTCTAGCCGTTGACTCGGCCACACGCAGCTGCAGCGTGGCCGTGCGGGTGGGGGATCGGCTGGCGGCCGAAACGACGGTCGTATCCGACCGCACCCACTCCGTGCACCTGATGCGCATGATCCGGGAGGTGCTGGTCCTGGCGAATTCAAACCTTGCCGCGCTCGACGGATTGGCGGTGTCCGTCGGCCCCGGATCGTTTACCGGTCTGCGCATTGGAATCAGCACGGTCAAGGGGCTGGCGCTGGCCGGCGGAAAGCCCTGCGTCGGCGTCTCGAGCCTGGAGGTGCTGGCCTCCGGGTGTCTGCCCGGAGGCCGTGGCATTTGGGCGCTCATGGACGCTCGCAAGGGCGACGTTTATGCCGGGCATTACCGCGAGTGCGATGGAGGTCTGGAGCGGGTGGCGCCGGAGGGGCTGCTGCCGCTGGAGGCGGTGCTGCGCACGGTCGACACGCCGCATGTGTTCGTCGGAGACGGCGCGCAACGGTATCAGGCGCGTATCCGGGACGTTCTGGGCGAGCTGGCCGCTTTTGCCCCGGCGGAGCACCATTTTCCGCGAGCCGGGATACTCGCGCGCCTGGCGCTGCCGCATCTGGCCGGCGGCCGGAGCCTTGAAGCGGGACGGATCGAGCCCCTCTACCTGCGCCAATCGGATGCGGAGCTGCAGCTGCGCAGTGCATCGGTCGAAGGCGACGAACGGAAGCCCTAACATATCCATAAGTATTCATTGACAAAACAAGAAATGAAAAATATATAACTAATTTTTTTGCAAACCTAATAATCGCGACGTTTGAGAACTGCCGACATGGATGAATTCAGCTGGTCGGACCCCCCCAGTCGATGGGCGTTCCCGATCGCCAGAGCCGGGTATCCGCTCCTGTTTGGAGCGGCCTTTGTCACTCTGGTGTTGGCTCTCTTGGGCCTGACACCGCTGGCGCTGGCGGCGCTGGCCGGAACGCTGTGCATCGCCGGTTTTTTCAGAGACCCGGATCGGTTGATCCCCAGCCGGCCCGGGCTGGTGGTCTCTCCGGCGGACGGACGGGTGATTTCCGTGGAGCGGGTCAGCGGCAATCCCTTTTTCAACGAAGAAATGCGAAAAGTCAGCATTTTCATGTCGGTCTTCAACGTGCATGTCAACCGCATTCCGACCGAGGGCCGGGTCTTTCACGTCCGCTATCAACCGGGCCGGTTCGTAGCGGCGGACCGCGCCGAGGCGTCCATGCGCAACGAACACAATGCCGTTTTCCTGGAAACCAGCTATGGGAGACGGCTGTGTGTGGTGCAGGTCGCCGGATTGATCGCACGGCGCATCATCTGCATGGTCCAATCGGATGAAACCGTGCGTCGGGGTCAGCGGTTCGGCATGATTTGCTTCGGTTCGCGGCTGGATGTTTACCTGCCGCCGGATGTCGCTCTGTCCGTGTCGGTGGGCGATCGGGTCCGGGCCGGAACCTCAATTCTCGGCAGTTTTTCCGAAATCGACACGCACCGATAATGCATCACATGCTTCAGGCGACCGCAACCATATCGGCATCGCGAGGCGCCGGCCGGTCGTGGAACCGGATGCACTGCCGGCTTTGATGCCCCAAAGGCGGGCGTTGACGTTCAGGAGGGGATAAAATGGGATCCAAACAGTTTCATGTGGCCGTTGTGGGAGCAACCGGCGCGGTCGGCAACCAGATGATCGCCTGTCTCGAAGAGACGAACTTTCCGGTCAAACGCCTTACCATGCTGGCATCGTCGCGTTCCGTCGGCCGGCCGCTCCGGTTCCGGGGCGACTCCATCGAAGTGCAGGAACTCACCGAGCGATCGTTCAAGGGCATTGACATCGCGCTGTTCTCGGCCGGCGGCAGCACCAGTGAGACATTCGCTCCGATGGCCGCTCAAGACGGATGCGTCGTGATCGACAACTCGAGCGCTTGGCGCATGGACCCGCAGGTTCCGCTCGTGGTGCCCGAAGTCAATCCGCATGCCGTGGCCCAATATACGCAGAAGGGGATCATCGCCAATCCAAACTGCTCAACGATTCAGATGGTGGTCGCCTTGAACCCGATCCACCAAACGTTCAGGATTCGCCGCGTTGTGGTGTCCACCTATCAGTCGGTATCGGGCACCGGTAAAAAGGCCATTGACGAGCTGTTCAACCAGACGCGGGCGATGATCAACTTTCTGGATGTCGAGCGGTCGGTCTATCCGCACCGCATCGCTTTCAACTGCCTGCCGCACATCGACAAGTTTCTCGACAACGGCTATACCAAGGAAGAAATGAAGATGGTCAACGAAACCCGCAAGATCATGGAAGCTCCGGCGCTGGCTGTAACGGCGACCACGGTGCGGGTACCGGTCTTTTTCAGTCACAGCGAATCCGTCAATGTGGAAACCGAACGGCCCTGCCCGCCGGAGGAGGTCCGTCAGGTATTAGCCACCGCCCCTGGGGTCCGGGTGGTCGACGACCCCTCGCAGAACCGGTATCCGCTAGCGACGGACGCTGCCGGACAGGATCTGACGCTGGTCGGGCGTATCCGCAGGGACGAATCCGTTCCGAACGGCATCAATCTGTGGATCGTTGCGGACAATATCCGCAAGGGCGCAGCCACCAATGCCGTTCAGATCGGCCAGATACTGACGCAGACGTATTTGTAGACCGGTGGCGCAACCGTTACGTGAAACTGCCATTCGACATCAGGAGCGAAACGTTGGAACGAATCCCCGTCACTCCGGAAGGCTATGCGGCCATCCGGCGAGAACTTGAGAATCTAAAGCGCGTGGAGCGCCCCGAAAACATTCGAGCGATCGAGGAAGCGCGGTCCCACGGCGATCTGAGCGAGAATGCGGAATACGCGGCCGCCAAAGATCGCCAGGGGTTCATCGAGGGTCGCATCATTGAGCTGGAATACAAAATGGCGTGCCTGGAGATCATTCACCCGCACAACCTGCCCAAGGACCGGGCGGTGTTCGGCAGTCGCGTCCGGCTTGAGAACCTGGAAACCGGGCAGGATGTGGAATACCAGTTGGTGGGTCCCGACGAGTCAGATGTGGGAAACGGACGCATTTCCATCGCCTCCCCGCTGGGCCGGGCTATCCTGGGAAGGAAACCCGGGGACGAGCTGGTGATTGATGTGCCGGGTGGCAAGCGCACCTACGAACTGGTTGAAATCTGTTAGACCCCAATCCATTTACGGAGGATACAAAACGTGGCACGGATCACGGTTGAAGATTGTCTGAAAAAAGTCCCTAACCGCTTTCAGCTGGTTAACATGGTCGCCAAGCGAGTGCGGCAGATTCGAGAAGGATCCGACTATTTGGTCAGCTCACCCAAGAACGAAGATGTGGTCATTTCCCTGAGAGAGATTGCGGCTGGGCGAATCGTTTCGAGGGAGCCCAAGCCAGACGAGGAATAGCGGTCATTTGTCCGGCCCTGGTTATGCATACAAGGCGCTCAATCGCGCCGTTGGCAAAGCCATTCATGATTATGACATGATCCGGGACGGGGATCGGATCCTGGTGGGGCTCTCCGGCGGGTCCGATAGCCTGGCCCTGCTGTGGATGCTGGCCGAGCGTCGGCCGCGAATCCGCATCACTTACCATCTGGAGGCGGCTTATCTCGATCCGGGCTTCGGCGGGCACGCCGCTGAAGCGCTGAAGCCCTTTTGTGAGCGCTTAGGGGTTTCGCTGCACAGCGAAGTAACCGATTTCGGTGTGGTGAGTCACGGTCCGCTGAATCGTGAAAATCCCTGTTTTCTATGTGCACGCTTACGCCGTAAACGGCTTTTTGAAATCGCAGCGGAGCTGGACTGCCGAACGCTGGCGCTGGGCCACAACCGAGACGACGTCATCGAGACCCTTTTTCTGAATATCTGCTATGCGGGCGAAATCAGCACGATGCGACCGGCCCAGGACCTGTTCAGCGGGCGTTTCAGGGTGGTTCGGCCCATGGCCTACGCCGATGAGCAACTCATCCGGCGGTTCGTGAACGAATGGGATCTGCCGGTCACCACGAACCCCTGTCCGTCGGCCGGCCGCTCTCGAAGGGCTGAAATCAAGGATCTGCTTCAACAACTTTACCGCAGCAACCGCAAAATCAAAGGCAATATCTTCCGAGCCATGCGTCATGTGAAGCCGGAGTATCTGTTGAAGTGAGCATGCGGGACGTCCAAAACGACAGGGATTTTCGAAACATTCCGATCAACCAGGTGGGGATCAAGAACCTGCGTTATCCCGTCCGCGTGCGGGACCGACGCGATGGGTTCCAGCACACCGTGGCCACGATCAATATGTTCGTCGACCTGCCGCACGAATACAAGGGCACCCACATGAGCCGCTTCGTGGAAATGCTGCACGACTTGAAGCCGGAAGTTTCTCTCCAAAAATTTTCGGTCATCCTCGACCATATGAAAAAATTTTTAAACGCGGCCTCCGCTCACCTGGAAATGGCCTTCCCCTATTTCATCGAAAAAAAAGCGCCGATCAGCATGGCCACCGGACTGATGGACTACGCCTGCCGGATCGTGGGGTCGAGCGACGCCTCCGACAAAGTGGATCTCATGTCCGAGGTGGTGGTGCCCATCACGTCCGTATGCCCGTGTTCGAAGGAAATCAGCGATTTTGGCGCTCACAACCAGCGGGGAGAGGTCCGGCTGCGCCTGCGCTTTAAAAAGTTCATCTGGTTGGAGGACATGATTGAACTGGTAGAATCCACGGCGTCGAGCGACGTTTACTCGGTTCTAAAGCGAGTCGATGAAAAATGCGTCACCGAACGCGCCTACCAGAATCCCAAGTTTGTGGAGGATATGGTTCGCGACGTGGCCAAGCGCCTGGTCGCGGACCCCAATATCACCTGGTTTTCGGTCAGCGCCGAAAACTTCGAGTCCATTCACAACCACAGCGCCTACGCTCATATCATTTCCGGGTAAGATCGAGTGCCAGGCGAGGGAGGCCCTTGCGAGAGTCGACCGTGCGGGTCAGCTGTCGAGAATCAGTGTGACCGGGCCCTCGTTGATGAGTGATACGGCCATGAGCGCCTGAAAACGCCCGGTCTGGACACAGACGCCCAATGCCCTCGTTTGCCGAATGAAATGCTCGTAAAGATCGGTCGCCCGTGCCGGCTCGGCGGCGTTGATGAAAGACGGCCGTCGGCCCTTGCGGCAGTCACCCAGCAGGGTGAATTGAGATACGACCAGCATTTCTCCGCCGATATCCAGCAGCGAGCGATTGAGCTTCCCATCCGCGTCCTCGAAAATCCGCAAATGAACAATCTTGCCGGCCAGATACTCCGCGTCCGTGGAGCTGTCGGCCTTCGAAACCCCGAGCAGGACCAACAGCCCGTTGCCAATGCGGCTGATCATCTCATGCTGGACCCGGACCGATGCTTCACTGACTCGTTGAACCACGGCACGCATGCTGCCTCCTGCCGACCGCGTTCCGTCAACCCCTTGGCTTTTTGAGAAGCTGCTCAAACGGATTGTGAAACGGCCGAGGCGATCCACCCCGGGCCGAAGGATTCGGTCTGGAACGGGGGGGTGCGGCCGCGGGCGGACGGGACCGTTCGCGCCGCTCGGCGCCCGTTTTCATCGAAAGGGCAAAGCGGCGACGTTCGGTGTCCACCGAAAGCACCGTCACCTCCACCTTTTGATGCACTTTGACCAGCTCCAGCGGGTTTTTTACGAAGCGATCCGACAGCTCGCTGATATGAACGAGCCCGTCGTGGTGCACGCCGACATCCACAAAGGCGCCGAAGGCGGTGACGTTTGTCACCATGCCGGGCAGGCGCATGCCGGGAGTTAAATCGGCAAGATCGGAAATATTTCGGGCAAACGCAAACAGCTCAAACTCGCGGCGCGGATCCCGCCCGGGCTTTTCCAGCTCGGTCAGAATATCTTGCAGGGTCGGCAGCCCTTGAGTCGGACTGACGTAACGAGACAGATCGATCTTCGTCCGCATCTTGGGATCGGCTAATAAGATTGACATGCTGCACCCGATATCGGAAGCCATGGCTTGAACCAACGGATAACTCTCCGGGTGGACGGCACTGGCGTCGAGGGGGTTATCGCCGCCCCGAATCCGCAAAAAGCCTGCGCATTGTTCGAACGCTTTAGGGCCGAGGCGAGGGACGTGCAGCAACTCCGTGCGGGATCGAAAAGGGCCGTGGGCATGGCGGTAGGCCAGGATGTTCTGGGCCAGCTGGGGTCCCAGACCGGATACGTAAGTGAGAAGCTCCAGGCTGGCCTGATTTAAATCGACGCCGACACGGTTGACACAACTGATCACCACATCGTCGAGAGCCTGTCGAAGAGCCGCGGGGTCGACATCGTGCTGATATTGCCCGACACCGATGGACTTGGGATCGATTTTAACCAGCTCCGCTAGCGGATCCATGAGGCGCCGTCCGATGGACACCGTCCCACGGACGGTCAGATCGAGATCGGGGAATTCCAGGCGAGCCGTCTCAGAGGCTGAATAGATCGATGCACCGCTCTCATCCACCTGAACCACGGCGAGGCCGGCAGGCAGCGCGAGGGATCGCAGGAACTGGTCGGTTTCGCGTCCGGCCGTGCCATTGCCGACGGCGATCACCTCGATGCGGTCGTCCGCGACCAGCTGCAGGATGGTTTGGGCGGCTTCGCTGCGTTGGCGGTCGGAACCGTGAGGGAAGACGGTTGCGTGGTGCAGCAGGCGGCCCTGCTCGTCCAGACAGGCTAATTTGCAGCCGGTCCGGAAACCGGGGTCGACCGCCAGGACCCGCCGCGGTCCGAGCGGTGAGGCCAGCAGCAACTCCCGCAGGTTTTCGGCAAAGACCCGGATGGCTTCGGCATCGGCCCGTACCTTGATCGCCAGCCGCAGCTCCGTTTCCAGGGAACGGCTGAGCAGACGCCGATACGCGTCGTGTGCCGCCGTACGGACCTGCTCGGCATCCGCCGCCGTTCCCTTGACGAACATCGCGTCGAGAAGGTCGAGCGCTTCGGCTTCCGGCGGCAGCCAGGATAGGTTCAACACCTCTTCGCGTTCGCCGCGGCGCATGGCGAGCACGCGATGGGACGGTGCGGAGACCGCCGGTTCTTCCCAGTCGAAATAGTCTCGGAATTTGGCCCCGGCCGCCTCCATTCCGGATGATACGTTGCTGATGAGCTTTGCATGCTGCCAGAAATAATCGCGCAAACGGGTGCGTGCCGCTGCGTCTTCGTTGATCATTTCAGCGATAATGTCTCGAGCGCCGGCCAGGGCATCCTCAATCGACTCCACCCCTTTTCCCGAATCAACGAATTCGGCAGCAGCCGTTTCGGGGAGGGTGCCCTTCTGGTCGAATATCAACCGGGCCAGGGGATCGAGCCCTTTCTCTCTCGCCGCCATGGCCCGGGTGCGGCGTTTCGGCCGGAACGGCAAGTAGAGATCCTCCAGCGCAGCCATGGTTTCAGCGGCGAGCACCTTGGCCTTCAATTCATCGGTCAGGTGACCGTGCTGAGCCAGCGATTTCAGGATCGATTCGCGTCGGTCATTCAGCTCGCGCAACTGGTCGAGGCGGTCGCGGATTCCGCCAACGGCGATTTCATCCAGACTTCCCGTTGCCTCCTTGCGGTAGCGCGCAATAAACGGAATGGTAGCGCCCTCGGCCAGTAGGGCGGCAACGGCTGCCACCTGGGAGGGGTGGATGGATAGTTGCTGAGCGATGAGGTGGATCGAATCGATGGACATGAAACTCCTTGCAGGGGTCATTGCGATGACCGGTTTCCTAGAATGACAACGGAGCTGCTCCTTTAGCTGCGCTGGTCGGGAAAGTCAAGCCATGCGCAGTCGCTTCATCCATGCAGTGCCGGCTCACCCGATGGTCGAAATCTGCTCAAGCAACGGACCGTTCGGACCGATAATCCCATCAGGCCGTTTCGGCCCACCATTGATGCATCAGACGGTGTCCGCGGAATGAACTGGAACTCCTGGCACTTCCCCAAACGCCGCCCCCAGACCCAGTTGCAGCGCAAGCTCCAGCTGGCCTTCGGGCTTTTTTTCCTCCTGCCCGTTGGGGGGTTTATTTTTTTCAGCCAGCGTTACGGCATCCTGGGAGATGAATATGTTCCTTATTTTCTGCTTGGCTTCCTGGTATGCGCCTATATCGGATACGGCATCCTCAAGAACCTGTTCCAGCGCATCACCGTCCTGTCGAACGCTGTGCGGTCCTCCCCGATGATGGTTTCGAGTGCGGACGGGGCATCTCTGCCTGCCGATGAACTGCATGCCATCGCCCAGTGCTTTCAGTCCATCCGGAATCACTTCGGTCAAACCGTTCAACAACTCGAAAAAAAGTCCGCCGGCATCTCGGTGCTCAAGGACCTGTCCGAGCTGTGCTATGTTACCTTTGACACGGAGGAAATCCTTTACGTGATGCTGGAGCGAGCGCTGCTGCTGACCAACTCGGATCTCGGGTCGGTGTTGACCCTCGATCCGTCCGAGCCGAAGGCGTTTCGGGTCAAGGCCACCATCGGCCTCGGAGAGCATGTCAAATCCGGCGACCGTATCGATTTCGATTCCAGCATCGCCAAGTACGCGGTCATCAACAAATCACCGCTGGTGGTGGAAAACATCGAAGCAGATAAGCGCTTTGGCCGATCCAATCTTCCCCACTATGGTTCGAAGTCTTTTGTATGTATGCCGATCAAGACCAGCAAGACCATTATCGGCGTGCTCACGATTTCCACCAGCGATGCCCAGCGGCGATATTCCCAGGACGAAAGCGAACTGTTGACGCCGCTGCTGAGCAATGCCGCCTTTACGTATGAAAACCTTCGCCTGCTCCGGGAGAACGATCGCGCCGCCGTCTGCCTCCGGACCGTCGACCGGATGGTCAAGCTGCTGAACTCGAGTTTTCGAGACGGCGATCTCATTCACACGGTGCTGCACGAGCTTCACGGCACGCTACCGTATGAGGCTGCCGGTATTCTCGTGAAGGATGAAACCAAAGCCAAAACCCTCTGGGTCAAAGAGTGGGTCAGTTTCACCGCCAGCACGGTGTTGAGGCATTCTGAGCATACCTATGAGGGCTCGGTCATCGAGAAAGCCCTGCAACAGGAATCCTGCATGATTCTGGAAGCCCCGCCGGGCGAGGTGACGCCGTTGGACCAGGCGCTTTTCCCAACGCCTGGCGCCGGCAGCTGTTTTTTAGCTCCGCTGAGGACGGGAGGCCGGATCCTGGGCATTCTGGTAATGGTTGCACGCAACGGCGAGACGTTCCGGGAAGCGCAGAATCTGGTCAGCTGGATCGCCGGCGGACTGGCGTTGGCGGTGGACCGCAATCGACTGCTGGGCGCCGTTCTCAAGCGCACGCAGGAGATGGAAACCATTCGCCAAGTCGGCGGGGCGCTGGCGTCCTCGACCTTCGACATGAACAAGGTCCTGCAATACACGATGGACATGATTCGGGAGGTGGTCAATGTCGAGGCCGGGTCCCTGCTGTTCTTGGAAGGCCAGGAATTGGAGGTGGCGGTAGCGTTCAACGGGAGCCTGCCGGCACTGCAGACGTTTCGGCTCAAACTGGGTCAGGGTATCGCCGGGTACGTGGCGGCACGCGGTGAGGCGGTCATCGTCAACGACACCGAAAAATCCATGCAGTTCTTCCCGGTGATCGATGAGGTGTCCGGCTTTCGTACCCGTTCGGCGCTGTGCGTTCCCATGATTTCCCAGGGCCGGGTCACCGGGGTCATCGAAGTGCTGAACAAGGTATCCGGGCACTTTGACACCAACGACCGCGATCTGCTGCAGGCCATTGCGGCATCGGTCAGCATTGCGCTGGAGAACGCGCGCTTATACAAAAAAACGGTAGCCGCCGCCGAGCATGAACGCGATGTGCGCCGCCTGTTTCAAACCTTCGTGCCGAAGGAAGTCGTGGACAAGATCATCCATGGCCTGGAGGGCGGCAAACCGGTCATTGAAGAAGTCAAAACGATCACGCTGCTGAACATCGACATCCGTGGATTCTCACGGATCGCCCAGCAGATCGGCCCTCCGAAGACGGTGGCGCTGTTGAACCGGTTTTTCGAAGCGATGGGCGATTTGGTGTTTAAGCATCACGGCATTGTCGACAAATATATCGGCGACGGGTTCCTGGCGGTTTTCGGGGCGCCGGTCTCCAGCGTCGCCGATCCGGACAATGCCCTGCAGGCGGCGCTCGACATGAAGCGTTCGCTGGCGGACTTGAACCTGCGGCTGAACCGTGAGATGGGGCGCACCATCGAAATGGGAATCAGCGTCCATACCGGTGAAGTAGTGGCCGGCAACATCGGCTTCGAGAAAAAAATGGATTATACCGTGATCGGCGATGCGGTCAACACCGTGTTTCGGCTGCAAGGCCTTGCCAGAGCCTTCCCAAACGGAATTCTGATCAGCGATGCGACCTTGCGGGCGGTGCGCGCCCGCCCCGCCGTGAATGCAGTCTCCCTGCCGGCGGATTTTCCAGCCGACCTCGGCGGCCTGAAGGTTTACGAACTGCTCGAACTTGACAAACCCGCCTGATCCCTTTAGGCTTTTCTTTTCAAATGACTTCATTCACGATTCCCCTGGAGAAAACATGCCGAGCACCTATGACGGCTCCTTAAAGGGACATTTTCTGGTGGCGATGCCCGGGTTGGCCGACCCCAATTTCGCGCAGACGGTCACGTGCATCTGCGAACACAACGAACTGGGGGCCATGGGGATCGTGGTCAATCGTGTCCACGACGACCTGCTCGCCCGGGATATCTTCGACGAATTGTCGATTGGCGGCGAGATGCACGCCAAGGCCATCCCGGTGCATGCCGGTGGCCCCGTGCACAGCGGCGAGCTGTTCATCCTTCACGGCCGGCCATTTGAGTGGGAGGCCTCCCTGATGGTGACACCGTCTCTGGCGCTGACCAACACCCGGGATATTCTCGAAGCCATCGCCGCCGGGCACGGACCGAAGACGTTCATGATCAGTTTGGGCTGCGCCGGATGGGGTCCGGGGCAGTTGGAGGCGGAAATAAAGGAAAACGCATGGCTGACGCATCCGGTGTTCGAAGAGCCGATTTTCGTTCTTCCGGTGGCGGTGCGCTGGGAGGAAACTCTGCGCCGCATGGGAGTCAACCCGGCCATGCTATCGGACACCGCGGGGCATGCGTGAAATTCGCGTCAGTCCTTGCTGGTTTCTTTGGCTTTCGGCTTCTTTTTCTTTAGACAGGCCTTGTCCCGACGGACAAACGCACAGAGCTTGGGATTGTAGTATTCTTTGCAGTTCAGCGGGTTATAGAGAGGACATTCAGGATGTTTCTCGGACATACGCCGACATTCCCCTTGCGGTCGATGACTTCTTACCGCCGCGCCGATAGTCGACAAGGATGCCGCTATCTCTTGATACCGTCGCTGAGCCTATATCATATCTAAAAATCCCTTACAAGATGATAGCCAATTGCGGCCTTGGTCGGAAGCGGCCGAATTCTCGGACAGGCTGGAACCAACGGTGATGACGGTTATGGACGGTTACGGGCATCAGAAAAGCACCATGCTGCAGATCAATCAAGATGTCGGCTCGCTCTTTCAGGTCGCTCGATCGATTCCCGGGCTTGCGGACGTGAGCTTCGGCGATTGGGAGAAGACCTGCGCGGAGTTACCCGGGCAGCTGAACGCGCCCATCATCCGCGTCGGCGTGGTGGGACCCATCAAGTCCGGAAAAAGCACCTTCCTGAACGCCTTGCTTAAAGGCGATTTCCTGAAGCGCGGGGCCGGCGTGGTGACATCGATTGTGACGCGGGTGCGGGCGGGGGAACGCCTGCGGGCCACATTGTACTACAAGTCCTGGGACGAAGTGAACGCCGACATGGAGCAGGCTCTGGTGTTGTTTCCTTCGCTTCACTGGCGCTCTGCCGAAGATCGGTTCGATATCCGCCGGGAGCCGGAGCGTATCGAGCTTCAGCAGGCGCTGAACGCGTTAAACGCCGACCTCCGAATTTCCGAAGACACTCGCAACCACAATATGGTGCTGCTATCCTGCTATCTGAAAGGGTATGACGCGGTTCGTCCGTTCATGATGGACCAGCAGGCCGTCCGGCATTATGAGGCCGAGCGGTTTAAGGAGCACTGGAAATTCACGGGGAACGAATCATTGGCAGTATATCTTCGCGACATCCAGCTGGACATCGATTCCGGCGTCGTCGGCGGCAACATTGAAATCGCGGACTGCCAGGGCAGCGACTCTTCCAACCCCTTGCATCTGGCCATGATCCAAGACTACCTGCGGTCGGCTCATTTGCTGATTTACGTCATCAGCAGTCGCACCGGTCTCCGTCGTGCCGACATCAAGTTTCTCACCATGATCAAGAAAATGGGCATTCTTGACAACACGCTTTTTGTGTTGAACTGCGATTTCAGCGAGCACCCGTCCCTCGACGACCTCAAGACGCTGACGGGCCGGGTATCCGATGAGCTGGCGCTCATCCGGCCACGGCCGGAGGTGTATGCCTTTTCCGCCCTGTTCAACCTGTTCGATTCCCAGAATGCCAACCTGGCGGAGCGCGACCGGCGACGGATGGATCATTGGAGGGCCGAAGCGGATCTGGTGGGCTTTTCCGACCACGAAACCGGCCGATTTGCCGGCCGCTTCAATCTGATTTTAGAGCGTCAGCGATATGCACTTCTGCTGCAAAATCCCATTGAGCGGCTGGGCAGCATCGCCGCCGGCATGTCGCATTGGATCGGGGTCAATCGCGATATCCTCTCGCGGGATGCCGCCAGCGCCCGTAACGTCTCTGAGCGCATTCGGCGGCATCGGGAACGATTCGAGCAGATCCTGGCGGCGTTGAAAAGCTCGTTGTCCGGGAAGATACCCGCGATCAAGCAGGAAGTGGCCCAAGACGTCAACCGCTTTTTGACGCCGCGCTCCGGCGAGATCGTCGCCGCCATCGACACCTTTATTTCCGGCTATCGGCTGGTTCCGGACAGTTACATGGAGCGCTTACGCCATTCCGGATTTTTTCAGACATTGTACCATGTGTTCCAGGTGTTTAAACAGGCACTGGATTCGTTCATCACCGAGCACATCAATCCGGCAATCATCCGGTTCATCGCCACGGAAGAAGCTAAAATTCGGGATGCGCTGGAATCCGTTGCGATGCCCTATCAAAGCCTGATCGACGATGCTTACACGGAGTTTTGCAGCCTCATGTCGCAGTTGGGTATTTCGATCGACTGCACCGGCCCGGAAAGCATCGGGATACCCAGCGTTGAAAATCTGCTGCGGCAAGCCGGGCTCAACGTCCCCCCCCTCGCCACGACCATTGGCTATACCGCACGCATCCGAACCGAGGCCGTCCTGCGGCGAGGGCTCTACCGAACGGTGAGTGGATTAAAAAAAATCATGAAAAAACCGGTGACGCGCGATGAGGACGATGCGAAGGCCATACAGGAGGCCATGCGGGCGATTAAGCGCGAAACCCGGCAGTCGCTGGAGTTCCACCTGAAGGATTATCAAGAGAACCTCAAGTTCCGATACCTGTTTCGTCTCGCTGATACGGTCGCACAGCGTTTCGAACAGGCGGTCGGGCAACAGCTTGAGGCTTATTCGGCCGATTTCGGCATTCTGGCGGAGCGTCTTGGCACTCAGCAAGGCGACAAGGAAAGCGCCGCCGCGCTGCTGGACGATATGCACCTGCGCTGTCGGAAAACCAGCGAAGCCCTCGCACGGCTGAAAGGGGACCTTTCCGAGGCGGTGCAACCCAGCGCCTGAGCCGGGTCGGGCGTCAACGACCGATCTGAGACAGCCGCGTTCGCGCGAATTCGATGCCGGGATCCAGGCTCAGGGCTATCTCATAGCAGTCCCTGGCCTTGGCGATTTGCCCGAGGGCCTGATAGTTGACTCCGAGGTTGGCATGGTCGATGGCTGAACTCGGATCCAGCGCGATCACCCGCTGAAAAGCCGCTACCGCCTCCTCATGGTCGCCGCGTTTGAAGTGACAGAATCCGATCAGGTTATGAATATCCGTGCGCTCCGAATCGATTTCTAAGCCCTTGCGTAGAAATCCAAGCGCTTCCTCAAATTGGCCGACCTCTTTGTGAGCCAGCCCCAGGTAACTAAATATGCTAGGCGCTTCCGCCGGATCCGGGTTCAGCTCCAAAGCACGCTGGAAGTGCAAAATCGCCGGTTCCGGCTCGGCCGCCCTCAGCCGAACCAAGCCCAGGTAAAACGGAATAAAGTATTTCCCGGGAAGGTCCGAGTCGATGCGCTCCAGCGCGGCAATCGCCTGGCCGGTGGGCAGTGTTTCAGCGGCATGCTTGGCCGCAAACATTAGCACGCTGGTGCTTCGCGATCGTTCTCGGAAATGGGCTCCCGGAACGATGGTGTAATATGCCGGGACTTGAATTCCGGGGTGTTGGGTTTCAACCAGCAACACCTCAAGTCCGCGGCGGGCCAATGCCTGAATGCAGCTTTCGATTTCGATACGGATGTTGGAGTGGGACAGGTCGGGTAGGCTGGACAGCGCCACCTTGGCGCCGGCATTGGTCACATAGCCCGCATCCGCCAAATTTCGGAACTTGGGAAGTCCGCTGGCGACATAGTTGGCGCCGGAATTGAAATCACCGGCCAGTTGGGCCACTTCGGTAAGCGCCCGACTCAAGGCTTTTTCTGGGCTCGGTGTCGTGCCGGCGGTCCAGACGATTTCACTGGTTTGCGGATGGGTTTGAGGATCATACGCCAGCACGCCTACCGTGGGGATTCCGGTGTCGAGGGTGAAATCCGAAATGAACAGGCGGATTCCGCACTGGCGGTATTTGCCCAGCATGTCGACGACCAGAGGGTCTTGTGCGGATTCGGGGCGGATCGCCGGAACGCAACGTCGTTCGTGGCTGATGATGGATGACACATGGCGCTCCACGATTTCGCAGATGCCTTGCAAAATAGCCTCTTCCCTGCAATTGCCTGCAGAGGATCCATTGAATTCGTTGATGGCGAAAAACCAGTCGAACGGGATCATGACGGTCTGGTTTCGGGTCAGGTTGAATGCCCGGGTCCATTTGAAAGAGAGAGATTCAAAGATACGGCGGGCGGCGGGCAGATCTTCTGAGGCATCGTGAACCGAACCGGCGATGCTCTCAAAGGCGATGGCAGGTTCGTGGAGAGCGCTGAGGGGGCCTTCCGTGAAATGCGCCGGAGTTTGCATGAAGCTGAACAGACTGAACCGTTCGGCCAGTTCCATTACGGCGCTCGCCTCAGCCTGCGCTGGCGTGGCGCCTTTTCCCATTTGTTTGCGGGTACCGATGACGCGTTGTGCATCCCGGCCACAACGGCTCAAGTAGACCGGGATTCCGAGGCGACCGTTATCAATTCGAACCGTCTCTTTAAGAAGGTCTAATGGTCCCGCTTTAAGCGTTTCACGAAACCGTTTGAGGGTTTCTTCGGGAGGGATCACCTTGTCCTGGTCCCGGGTATCGGTTTTAAACGCATCCGCTAGCTTCAGCTCTTGCATCACAGATTCCTTTTCCGGCCGCGCCTGCCTTGGTCGACGCTGGTGGCGTCCGGGTTCCGCCAACTCCGGCGGGAAAATTGTTATTTTTCATTGACCGCGTATAAATAATTTGTTAAAAAGAAAATTTGTGTGGGGATGTAGCTCAGCTGGGAGAGCGCGGCGTTCGCAACGCCGAGGTCAGGGGTTCGATCCCCCTCATCTCCACATGAAAATAGAAACCGGTTTTGTCGGCAGCGCGATGGGCGTCTCGCCTTGAAACCCCACATCGGGTGGTCTTGCCAGGGCCGCCCGAATTTTTTAGCTGGGGCTGGCGGGGTACCGACGGGCATTTGAACGGCGTTGAACCAGAGAAAGCAGCAAGCGGCCATGAACCGAAAAGTCGAATTGGAGCGCAAAACCCGGGAAACCGCCATTCGGGTCAGCGTGGACCTGGATGGCGTCGGGCCTCCCCAGGCCAGCACCGGGATTCCTTTCTTCGACCATATGCTGAACCTGTTTGGAACTCACGGCTACATCGACATGACGATTCACGCCCACGGCGACCTCGAAGTCGACTCGCATCACACGGTCGAAGATGTCGGTATCGTTTTGGGCGACGCAATCCAAACAGCCTTGGGCGATCGGAACGGAATTCGCCGATACGGGTTTGCGGTTACACCCATGGACGAGGCGTTGGCCACAGTGGCCATCGATCTATCGCGTCGCCCCTACCTGGTATTTCATGTCCCGTCCGGCGAGGGGACCGGGCCGACCTTTAATCGCAGCCTCGCCAAGGAATTTTTCCGAGCGCTGGCCAACCATATCGGAATGAACCTGCACATCACCGTGCCTTACGGGGAAAACGAACATCATATCCTGGAGGCCGTCTTTAAATCCTTCGGGCGTGCGCTTCGGCAGGCCGTGAGCATCGATGAACGCATATCCGGTGTGCGTTCATCGAAAGGCATGCTTTAAGCCGATTTTCCACCTACTTTTTATATCAGAATTGACGATGCTGCCATGTTGGTTATTCCCGCCATCGATTTGAAGGACGGCAAGTGTGTTCGGTTGATACAGGGCCGAATGCAGGACGAAACCGTATACTCGAACGACCCGGAGGCGGTCGCCCGGCGTTGGGTGGATGCTGGGGCGGAGATGTTGCATGTCGTGGATCTGGACGCTGCCGTTCAAGGAACGCCTTGCCACCAGACCCAGATCGCCGCTATCGTCCGGGCTGCCGGCGTCCCGGTGCAGGTGGGCGGAGGGATGCGTAATGTCGGTGCGGTAGCGGCGGGTTTGGCGTCAGGCGCGCAGCGTGTGATTATCGGGACGGGGGCCATCGAAAATCCGGCATTCGTTCGGGAAGCCTGCCGCGCCTTTCCCGGCAGAATCGCCGTGGGCATTGACGCCCGCCAGGGGTGGGTCGCGATTCAAGGCTGGACCCGAACGACGGAGACGCTGGCGGTCGACTTGGCGCGGCAGTTGGAAGACGTGGGAGTGTGTGCGCTCATTTTTACGGACATCCAGCGGGATGGCATGCAGACCGGCCCGAACATTGAAGAAACCCGAAAGCTGGCTGCATCCGTTCATATTCCGGTCATTGCTTCCGGCGGGGTGGGGCGGCTGGATCATATCCGCAGTTTGATGGCGTTGGAAGCGGTCGGGGTAACGGGAGTCATTACGGGCAAGGCGCTTTATAGCGGAGAGGTGCGCTTTGAGGAGGCTTTGGCGTTGACCCGATCCGAGCGCTCGGGGTCGACGACCGCTGCGGTTCGCGCCTGAAGCGGGAGTGTGCGCGTTGGCAGGTCATATTCCCGAAGATAAGATCACTGAGATCCGGCAGGCGGTGGATATTGTCGACGTCATTGCCGAGTCGGTTCTGTTGAAGAAGAGCGGAAAAAATTTTAGCGGGCTCTGTCCGTTTCACTCCGAAAAAACGCCATCGTTTACGGTGAGTCCCGATAAACAGATTTTTCACTGTTTCGGGTGTGGCGCCGGGGGCAATGTCTTCAGTTTCGTCATGAAACGGGACGGGGTCGGCTTTGCCGACGCGGTGCGCAACCTGGCTGCGCGTGCCGGCGTGGCGATTCCGGAACGGCCGCTATCCTCGCGTGCGGTGCGCCAGAGTAGCGAACAGAGCACGCTCTTCGAACTGAACCGATTGGCGGCGGATTATTTTCGACAGACGCTGTTGCATCAGAGCGCCGGCAAACCGGCGTTGGACTATCTGGCCCGGCGAGGATTGACCCGACAAAGCATTGAACAGTTCGAGTTGGGATACGCCCCCAAGGGATGGGATCATCTGCTGGGATACATGGCCCGCAAAAAATTTTCAGCCGGCGTGCTTGAAAAGGCTGGCCTCGTGATTCCGCGGCGGGGCGGCGGCGGCCATTACGATCGTTTTCGGGATCGTATCATCTTCCCCATCCATGACGAAGTGGCCCGGGTGGTCGGGTTCGGGGGGCGGGTGATGGATGATTCAACCCCGAAGTATCTGAATTCCCCGGAGACGCTCGTTTACACCAAGCGCCGGGTGCTTTATGGTCTGAATCGGGCCAAGGATGCCTGCCGGTCTGCGGGATCGGTGTTCATTGTTGAGGGCTATCTGGATCTGATCGCGCTGCACCAGCACGGCATCCCCCATGCCGTGGCTACGCTGGGGACGGCGCTGACGGCTGAACAGATCCGGTTGCTGACGCGCTATGCCGGTCGAATGGTGCTCGTTTACGATTCGGACGAGGCCGGCATTCGATCGGCCCGGCGCTGTATCGATCTTTTCTGGAAAGAGCATGTGGACTTTCGGCGCGACGACGTCTTTCGAGAGGAACGCGCCGATACGCGGATTCTGGTGTTGCCCGAGGGACACGATCCCGACTCGTTTCTGAACGCCCAGGGCGTCGATGCGTTTCGTCGCCTGGCGCAAAGCGCGCCGGGGGTTATTACCTTCGTGATGAACCAGGCCGTTTTGCATCACGGGTTGAGTACCGAGGGCAAGATCCGAGTCGTTGCGGAATTGCAGCCATATTTAGCCGCCATCAACGATACCGTTGCGCGAGCGCTGTATGTTAAACAGCTTGCCGAGCGCATCCGACTGGAGGAATCGGTCATCTTGGACCGCCTGAAGACCCACGCCGCGCCGATGACCGCGCCCGGGCCCGGCGTTCCGGTTTCGGGTGCGTCCGTCTCCCAGCCGGTCGCAGCCGATGAACGGTTCGAGCAGCGGATCATTGCCATGATGCTGCAATTTCCGGAAATCCTCCCGGAGATCGTCAAGAATGGAATTACGGATTTTTTTTTGTATGCGCATTTAAAATCCGCCGGAGAGACCATTTTACGCCATCGCCTTCGGTCTCCGGACCAGCTCCCGGAACTGCTGGCCCGTATTGAGGAGGGAACCCTCAAACAGACCCTGGTCGCGTTGGCCATGAGTGACGAAAACTGGACGCGCAAGGGATGTCGCGCGTTTTTACGGCGGTTCGTGGAAAGCCGTCAGAAACAGGTGGACGGGCGTTCGATGCAGGCGGCGATTGAAGCGGCCGAACGCGAACATAATGAGGCAGAAGTAATGCGCCTGCTGAGTGAAAAGCAAAAGTTGGCCGTTCGGCGCGAGAAACAGAAAATGTCGGCGTTGCGCGAAAAATAATGCCCGCACCGCTGGAGGATTCGGGGAGACACCACGATATGTCCAAGAAATCTGCCACCCAGAAAAACACCGCCCAAAAACCCGCCAAACGCCCGGGCGCTCCGAAGAGGGCGGTTGTGGCAAAGAGCCCCAAGGGTTCCAAGCGTCCCGCCGCGCCGGGGATAGAGGCGGACGGTGGAAAAGCACTGGAAAACAAAGTCAGCAAAAAAGCGATTCAGGAGCTGCTGTCGAAGGGCAAGAAGCAGGGGTTTCTCACCTACGATGAAATCAACGAACTGCTTCCAGAGGACATGCTCTCTCCCGAACAGATCGACGAGACGCTGATGCTGTTTGATGACAACGGCATCGAAGTGGTGGACGAGAAACAAAATAAGAAGATCGTCAAACTGAAAAGCACGGCCGAGAGTAAAATCGTCAACGAGGAGATCGACGGGGGCGATTATGGGTCCGTGACCGACCCGGTCAAAATGTATCTGCGCGAGATGGGGATGGTGACGCTGCTCAGCCGCGAGGGCGAAGTGGAAATCGCCAAAAAAATCGAGGCGGGAGAGCAGGAGGTGCTTCGCGCCTTGCTGGAATCGATTATCGGCGTGGAGGCCATCATCGAGTTGGGTGAAAAAATCGAGACCGGCGCTTTGCGGCCGAAGCATGTGTTGCGGGACATCGATGAGGGGGACACGTATAACGATGAGGTGGTTCAGACCGAAAAATTTCTCGAGACCATCCGTCAGATCAAGGCGCTCCATCAGCAGACTCGAGACCAGCGCGCGAAGGCGTTCGCCGCCACGGGCGATGCGGAGGAGCAGCGCAAGGCCAAACGAAACTTGCAGCGCTGGATATCGGACATATTCAACCTTCTCAAAGACTGGCGGCTGGAAGCCAGCGTGATCGAGGAGATCGAAAGCAAAATTCAACAGGAAATCGAGTGGTCCGAATCCGTCACGAAAAAAGTAGCAAAGTGCGCCGACCGATTCAGCGCCTCCGTCAAGGAACTACGAGACCACCTTACGTCCAAGACCGCCTTTTTGAAGTGGGCCAGCGGCCGTTGTGATACGACGAAAGATGAGCTGACCGGTGCTTATGCGGACATCCGCCAGCAGATGGAGAAACATGCCGCCCGAGAGCTAGAGATATGCGCCAACAGCCGGGCGCTAAAACGCATCATGACCAGTGTGGATGAGGGGCGTTTAAAAGCCAAACTCGCGAAAAGCGAACTCACCAAGGCGAATCTTCGATTGGTGGTCAGCATTGCCAAAAAATACACCAACCGTGGCTTGCAGTTTTTGGATTTGATCCAGGAGGGCAACATCGGTTTGATGAAGGCCGTAGACAAATTCGAGTATCGGCGCGGTTACAAGTTCAGTACATACGCCACCTGGTGGATCCGGCAGGCCATCACCCGAGCCATCGCCGACCAAGCTCGAACGATTCGCATCCCGGTTCACATGATTGAGACCATCAATAAGTTGATTCGCACGTCGCGTTACCTGGTTCAGGAGCAAGGGCGGGAACCCACTCCGGAGGAAATCGCCGAAAAAATGGAGATCCCGCTGGAAAAGGTCCGCAAGGTGTTGAAGATCGCTCGTGAGCCGATTTCCCTGGAAACTCCGATCGGCGAGGAAGAGGACAGCCATCTGGGGGATTTCATCGAGGATAAGAAATTCATGCTTCCTTCAGAAGCGGCCGTCAGCATGAACCTAGCGGAGCAAACTCGAAAAGTGCTGGCCACGCTCACGCCGCGTGAAGAAAAAGTATTGCGGATGCGATTCGGCATTGGTGAGAAGGCCGATCACACCCTGGAGGAGGTCGGACAAGATTTTGCCGTGACCCGCGAGCGTATCCGGCAAATCGAAGCCAAGGCGCTGCGGAAACTGCGTCATCCCACCCGCAGCCGTAAGTTGAAGCATTTTATTGAGACCTGAGCCGCCGGGATCGGCCCACAGCGGCTGCATCGCTGCCGACGCACGAATCTTGACAAACCTATAGCCAGCCGATAAACAGACTGCGGCGGCAAGCGTTTGGGGCCCATAGCTCAGCTGGTAGAGCCACCGGCTCATAACCGGTCGGTCCCTGGTTCGATCCCAGGTGGGCCCATCGCTCTGCCAAAATCATCCGGGGGCTTGCTTTGAAAAGCCTCAACGCAAGGCGTGGGTTGACCCAATCCGCGCCTTATTTCATCCCGGTCTTCCGGGAGCCGGCATATCTCCGATCCGGCGAGGTCGCACATTGTCGTGCCATGCAGCTGTTGCTTGCGGACATTATTGAAGTGTTGGAGCACATGGCTCCGCCATCTTTGGCCGAAGGGTGGGACAATGTCGGCCTTCAAATCGGAGATCCGCACCGCTGGATCAACTCGGTGTGGGTTGCGCTGGATCCTGGGCCGGACGTCGTAGCGGCGGCTTGTCGCTCCCAAGTCGATCTGCTCATCACGCATCATCCTCTCTTTTTCCATCCGGTCCAGCGGATTCAAACCGACATGCCGTTAGGGGCCGTCATTGAGCAGGCCGTCCGGCACGGCCTGGCCATCTATTGCCTGCACACCAATTGGGATGCCGTCTCGGGCGGACTCAACGACATGCTGGCGCAGCGTTTGGGACTGCGCCATCTGAGGCCGCTGAGGCAGTCGCAGGAGGCCAGCGATCGCCACCGTCACGGCCTCGGACGAGTCGGAACACTCGCGCGCGTCAAGGATCTTTGCGATCTGGCCCAGGAGGTCAAGCAGCGCCTGGGGGCCGTGGCGGTACGCTTGGCGGGTGATCCGAGGCTGAAGGTCCGACATGTGGCGCTGGCGACCGGAAGCGGCGGCAGCCTGGTCGGCGACTTTTTAGGCACCGAGGCGGAAGTATTCATCAGCGGCGATTTGCGTTATCATGAGGTTCGCGACATTGAATATGCCCGGCGTGGGGTGATTGATGTGGGCCACTTCCATTCCGAGCACCTGACGGTCGACGCCATCGTACAACGGTTGCGGCGCGCTTTCAGGCGGCGTGACCCACGGCTTCGGATTCAGGCATGCGCGCTGGAAAAAGATCCATTCTCGGTGGTATGACGCCAGCGCCGGTACGCTGCCGAGCCTTGAGGGCACTCCATGAGATAACCCCCGGAAATTAGGAGGACGGCACCCATGCCCAGTAACATCCGGCAACAGATTTCCTTGCTGGTCAAACTTCAAGAGGTTGAATTGAGCATCCAGCGAACCCTGTTGGATTTGAGTCGGGTGGAGGGGCGCACGGCGGAACTGGACGCTCAGCTCTGCGAATTTGAGACCGCCGTTGAATCTGGGAAAGCGCATATCCTGGAGCTTAGCAAGCGCATCCGTGCACTTGAATCCGATCTGCAAACGGTCCAGGGCCGGGTCGAGAAGAGCCAAGAAAAACTGCGTTCGGTGAAAACCAACAAGGAATACCAGTCCGGCTTGAAAGAAATCGATGATCTCAGCGCCATCGGATCCAAAATCGAAGACGAGATCTTAGCGGGGATGGAGCAGGTGGAGGTGGCCAGTGCTTCGGTCAAAGACCATCAGGCCCGGTTGAATGCCCAGGCCGGCTTGATCCGGGCTGAAAAAGAAAGTGTGCTGAGGGACGCAGAGCAGGCCCGACGCCGACTGGAGGGGATGAGGGCCGACGCAACGGCGCTCACGGATCGAATTGCTGCGGAGGCTCTGGCGCTTTACCGGCGCGTGAAGGCCAAGAAGGCCAATGGGGTCGCTATTTGCCCGGTTTCCGCAGAAGTCTGCGGCGGTTGCCATGTGAACATTCCCCCCCAGATGTACAACGAACTTCAGCGGGTTGATCGCTTGAAGAATTGTCCGAACTGTGAGAGGATCATTTACTGGGACGAAGACCAGAACCGGTCGGAGTGATTCAGGCGATCGCCGGTCCCAACCGACCGGAGGAAAGTCCGAACACCATAGGGCAGGGTGCTCCATAACGTGGAGTCGTGGCGACGCGAAGGAAAGTGCAACAGAAAGCATACCGCCGTCGTATGCCGGCCGTTCAGGGTCGCCATGCGACGGTAAGGGTGAAACGGTGCGGTAAGAGCGCACCAGTTCCCCGGGCGACCGGGGAAGCTCGGCAAACCCCACCCGGTGCAAGACCAAATAGAGGGGCGTTCGTCGCCCGCACAGGGGCAACCCGATGCGGGAACAGAATTCGGCTTACGACTCACTCCGGCCGGCTCTGGCTCATCCCATCATCAACATACAAACCGAACCGGCGATATGAAACGTTCGCAGGGGGCATCCTTCATTCATTCAGGAATCCATGGATCCCATTCCACAGCATTGCTCGGAGACATCCATATCTGCGTCCGACGCTAAATTTGCCGAAAAGATCAGCGTTTTTTCGCATGATTTTTTGAAATGCACTCTCTATCTCGTCGGCCGGTCTTCGAACAACGTGCGGTTTACGCAGAAATTTTATTCAACGCTGGCCTCATCCTCGACGCTGTTAGAAGACTTTCTTGATTACCACGGCGCGAAAAACAACAAGAAATGGTACCTTTTTCGCGAATTGACCGCCGGCATGCGTCATATTGGACTGGCCTCCAATTTCCAGAAGCATATCTCCAACCGGTTGCGCTATTATGATCTGCCGGATAGCGTGGACTTCGAACGCGAAGGGGAAGAAAGCCTGCGTTTTCTCAACCAATGCCTGCAGAAAATGGCGCCGGTGGCGCTGAACGAGGCCCAGCGCTTGGGGATCGACCTCCCAGAGGATCGATTTCAAGATGCCGATTTTCCGAGTATCCAGACGACCGACTTGCTGGCGTACGACATTGATGACGAGAACCGCAACGAGCAGAAGCAGAACATCGTCAAAATCGCCAGCGAATTCCTCAACTTGGTGAAGAATTTCGATCAGATCAAATTTTACGAGCACTACAGCCATCAGGAGATTCTGGGAATCGTTCCCGACAAAGTCAATGAAGTCGAAGTGCGTCGTTACGAGATGCTGGTGCACAACCTGCAGTCGTCCTTTGACACGTACGTGATCCACGGAGGGTTTCGTTTCGGGAACCGGAAGCTCAAACAACTGCGCGGTTTCTTCTCTGTTGTGTTTCATCTGCTGCAGATGGTCGGCCGGCTGCTGCATTTCTACGAACGGCATCTCCATGAAGCTGGATACAAGAATACGTACAAGCGTGTCCAGGACGAGTTGGCGATGGTGGTGGCACCTGAACGGCTGCTCGACTGCACCATGAATTATGGCCTTTATTACGTCTGCCATTTCCTCGCGTTGGGCAAAGAGCATGCCCGGATGATTCTCAACGAAAACATCGAGCGTGGACTGATACGAGTCGGGGTCCCTCAGAAGCTCGGCTTCCACGCCCGGCCCAGTCTGCTGGTGGCCAAAATCGTCCAATATTACGGAGGCCAGGTCGAACTCGTCGTCGGTGAGGACCGGTTTGATGCCAGCAGCGTTCTGGACATCCAATGGGCCGGCGGTAAAATTCAAAAAGAAAACCTAAGGGAAGTGGTGTTCGAAGGGGATTCCCGGACGCTCAAGGACATCGAGATCCTCTCCGCCGTCAATTATGGTGAAGATATGATGGGAAAAGGGGTTCCGCTGCCGAAAGAACTAAAGTATTTGAGGTGAATATGATTTCACTCACCGCTCCGACCGCCGAAATCTGGTGGGGCATGGGATGAGTTCCGATCCGGCCGGCCCAGATAGGGTCTATGCTCTCATCGTCGCTGGCGGAAAGGGAGCGCGTTTCAGCCGTGGCTTGCCCAAACAGTACGTCGCGCTGGCCGGGGTGCCGATTCTTATACGAACGCTGCGGGCCTTTGACGAATGCGACGTCATCGATCGGCTGATCGTAGCGGTTCCGCCGGAAGATATCGCCTTTGTACGGGATACGATCATCGGCCCTGCCGGTTTGTGCAAAAGCGTTTCGGTGATTGCCGGAGGGCCGCGGCGCCAGGATTCGGTGTTCAACGGGCTGGCAACCATCCCTCTTGAAGCCTCCCTGGTGGTGATTCATGACGCCGTGAGGCCGCTGGTGACCGGCGAAGTGATCACGGCCTGTGTGGATGCCGCGCGGAGGTACGGGGCCTGCATCGCCGCCCTGCCTGTCTGGGACACCCTCAAGCGAATTTCAGACTCCGGTTGCATTGAAGCCACTTTACCTCGCGAGCGCGTATGGATGGCCCAGACCCCCCAGGTGTTTCGGCTCGACCTTATCCGGGCAGCACACGAGCGCGCTCACCGCGAAGAGGTACCGGTCACTGACGACGCCAGCATGGTGGAACGCATGGGAGCAGCGGTTCACGTGGTGCCCGGCAGCCAGCGCAACATCAAAATCACCACGCTCGAGGATCTGGATTTGGCTGCGGCCCTGCTGGGTGCCCCAGAGGCTTCATCCGGCAACCAACGAAACCCCGTCGCCGCGGATGATTGACACCGATTTTTTCCGTTTTTATTTTATTGAATTGGGTGACTGTGGATGTAGGCTGAATCACCGTGACCAGATATGGGCTTAAGAGCGGCGCGTTCTTGGTGAAGCCCTAAGCCGTATCATTTTCTATGCGTCCGGCGCGGACCCGCCCGGATCGGAGGAGGAATGGAGATGCAAGGCGCGAACGGAAAGGGAGAACCGGCGAAAGACATGGCTAGTGAGGCCTATCTGAGGCAGTTGCGCGAAACATTTGAGCAACTGCCTAACGATATCCCGTTGCTGCTATTCGTTGACCGGAGCCGTGATAATGTTTTTGCTCAGGCGACCCGTCAGGTGATCCGTGCGTTCCGCGAACTCAGCCAGCGGATCACATTGAAGGAATACGATCTGGCGCATGAACTGGCACGTCGCTATCAGGTCGAGAGCTCTCCAACCCTGCTCATCGCTCCCGGAAAGTACGCCATCCGGTGGCTGGGAGCTCCCATGGGTGAGGAAGCGCGGACTTTTCTCGAGACGATGATCCTGGTCGGTTCGGGACGGAGCAACCTCAGCGACCAGTCGCGCAACGTGATCCGGCGCATCGACGCGCCGCGCCGTATCAAAGTGTTTGTCAGCCCCACGTGCCCGTATTGTCCGCAGCAGGCGGTCAATGCCGTCAAAGCCGCCATCGAACTGCCGGAGCAAATTTCACTGGAGATCATCGATATCCAATGCGAGCCGGACTTGGCAAACCAATATTCGGCACAAAGTGTTCCTCAAGCCTTTGCGAATGATATCTTAATCGGTCACGGTGCTCAGCCCGAGGAGGTGTTCGCGCTGTCGCTTCAGAAATTAGAACCCCAGACCCTTTTTATACCGGAAAGCGATGCCGAACAGGTGGAGACCGATGTGCTCATCGTGGGCGGGGGGCCCGCCGGCTTGACCGCTGGCATCTACGCCGAGCGCAGCGGTCTGAAAACCGCCATCGTTGAACGCCAGGCCCTGGGCGGCCAGGTGGCCACCACCCCGGTCGTCGAAAACTATCCCGGATTCACATCGGTGGGCGGAAAAACGTTGGTTGACATCATGGTGAGCCATGCACTGCAATATGTTCAGATTTTTCCAGGAGAAGGCGTGTTGGACATCCAGTACGGCTCCCCCATTGTCGTTCAGACCAGTCGCCGGAAGTTCTTGACCAAGACCGTACTGCTCGCCACCGGAGCGAATCACCGCCCGCTTAACGTACCCGGTGAATCCCGACTCGCCGGCCGCGGAGTCAGCTATTGCAGTACTTGCGACGGTCCCTTGTTCAAGGGCAAGGATGTGGTGATGGTCGGCGGGGGAAATAGTGCCGTCACCGAGGCCCTGCATCTTTTTCACATGGGGGTGAAGGTCACTTTAATTCATCGCCGAGACAGCTTCCGAGCCCAGGAATTCCTCACTCGGCAGGTGGTCGACAATCAAATCCCTGTGCTCTGGAATTCAGAAATTCGGGAAATCCAAGGTGAGGAACGGGTGCGGGAAATCGTGGTTTTCAACCATGCCACCCAACATACGACGACCCTCCCGACCGACGGAGTATTTATCGCCATTGGCTACGAACCGGCGGTGGAACTGGCCCGGAAAATGAAGCTCGACCTTACCGAGGACGGCTACATCAAGCAGGACGGCCGTCATCGCACCAGCCGGCCGGGCATCTACTGCGCTGGCGATGTTGAAGGCGGCTACAAGCAGATCGTCACCGCTTCCGGCCAGGGTGCCGAAGCTGCCATGACGATATTCGAGGACCTGATCAACCCATACTGGTTGCAGGCGAGGTAGGCCCTGCCACGAGGCGGCAGTCGATGGCCGGAACGGGTGAGTGGCCGCCTGAATCTGCAGGCAGGCTGAAAGGAGGCCAGGCGCTGCTGCGCAACGCAGCGGATTCGTCTCATGCTGCCGGGCCTAAATGATGTTCAAGCGCTCCGCCGCCGCGTTGAGCGTTTCTTCCTTTTTGGCGAAGCAGAAGCGCAAGACGTTGTGGTCGTCGCCGCGGTGATAAAATACCGAGGGCGGAATGGCGGCCACACCGTATTCCATCGTCAAACGTCTGGCAAACTGCATTTCCGGCTCTTCCGAAATCTGACGGTAGTCCAGCAGCTGGTAATAGGTCCCGTGGCAGGGGAGGGGGCGAAACCGGGATTTACGGATCAGATGGAGGAATCGGTCGCGTTTGGCCTGGTAAAACGACGGAAGGCTCAGGTACCGTTGGTTGTCTTCCAAGAATTCGGCATACGCATGCTGAATCGGCGTGTTGACCGCAAAGACCATATATTGGTGAATTTTGCGGAACTCATCGGAGAGCGGGCGCGGAGCGAGGCAGTATCCGACTTTCCATCCGGTGGTGTGGTAGGTCTTGGCGAAAGAGTTGATGACGAAGCTGCGCTGTCTCAGTTCGGGATGGCGCGACATGCTTTGGTGGCTTAACCCATCGAACACGATATGTTCATAAACTTCGTCACTGAGAATGAGTACCGGCGTGGGGCGCAGGATCGCAGCCAGGGTTTCCAGGTCCTTTGCGCTTAACACCGCGCCACTGGGATTGTGCGGGAAGTTCAATATGATTAAACGGGTTTTCGAGTTGATCAGACGCCTGAAGGCATCCCAGTCGATCCGGTAGGAGGGGAAATCCAACGCAGCATATACCGGTATGCCGCCGTTCAGCCGGACGATCGGCGCATAGCAGTCATAAGCCGGCTCTATTAGAACCACCTCGTCGCCCGGGTGGATCATTGCCGTTACGGCCGTGTAGATGGCCTGGGTGCCGCCGGTCGTAATCGTGATCTCCGTCGCAGGATCATAGATCGCGCCATACAGCTGGCGAGTCTTCGTGGCAATGATCTCCCGCAGGGCGCCGACACCCTGCATGGGAGCATACTGATTATGGCCTGCGCGGATGTATTTGGCGACGAGTTCCTTCAGCTCCATGTGGGTGTCAAAGTCCGGAAAGCCTTGGGAGAGGTTGATGGCGCCGTGCTGGAGGGCCAGTCGGGTCATTTCGGAGAAGATGGTTAAGCCGATTTCAGGCAGTTTGGAAGTAATGACCATGGTCGTTCTGATATCCTATGCAGTATGATAAGGGTCGGCGCAGCGCAGCGATCCGGCGTTACACGCTTTTCTAATTAGCGGCCGGTCCACCGGGCGCTCGGATGCGGAGTGTGGAGCGGCGCATCGATCCCTCAAAATCGATGGAATGCATGAGTCCTACGAGTGGGATAGCTTATCCGGGCCGACCACGGGTGGCGGTCGGTGCCATCGTCTTCAAAGATGGGCGCATTTTGCTGGTCCAGCGGGGCCATCCGCCAGCCGAGGGGTATTGGGCCATTCCTGGTGGCAGTATTGAACTCGGCGAAACGCTCCAGCAGGCGGCTCAGCGCGAAATTTTTGAAGAAACCGGCGTGAGCATTCAGGCGCGTGATCCGGTGTTTACGTTTGACGTCATCGAAAGAGATCCGAACGGTGTCGTCCGGTTTCACTACGTGGTGGTGGATCTGATGGCGGATTATGTGGATGGAACCCCGCAACCGGCCGGCGACGCTGCGGGCGCGCGTTGGGTTTCTCCGGCGGAATTACCTCGCTTGAGGGTCAGTCCCGCCACCCTCGATTTGTTGAAACGCCGATTTCATTTCGGCGATTGAAGATCCCTGCGAACGCGGCCCCGCTTTCATTCCTGGGTGAGTTCAATTTCAACCCGTCGGTTCTGCTGTCGGCCTTCAGGGCTGTCGTTTGATGCAATGGGGTTTTTGGGACCTAGCCCCACAGCCATCAGGTGGGAGGCGTTGACCCCCTTGCCGGCCAGATAGCTCTTGATCGAATTGGCTCTGAACTGGGAGACACTCACGTTGTAGGTAACCGAGCCCACGGAATCCGTGTAACCTCGTATGCTGGCCTTCAGTTCCCGGCGAGATTTGAGAAACAGCGCAATCTGGTCAAGAGCTGCCAAGGCTTCTGAGGTAAGCTCGTTGGAATTGTAAGGAAAGAAGATCATCACCCGGCCGCGCGAAAAAGGGTTCGCGGCGAGCGCGTCGGAGGAAACCGGCTCCGGACGGCTGCCTGAGGCAGCGACGGCAACGGGTGGAATCGGCTTCGTTGAGGATGGATCTCTAGAGGCTTCCTCGGTTTCAGCGGCGGCTGGAGGTTCAGTTGCCATCGATGGGTTGGAAAGCCCCTTGTACGTTTGGGGGGCGATATCCTCCAACGACCATCGCTGGGACTCCTGGGAACGGTATTGGTAGATCATGAAGCCGGCGAAACCCAAGAGCAGCAGGACGACCAGCACCACCGGCATTTTCCAACCAGACGCTCGGGTCGAAGCCGTTGATTCGGCGGATGCAGCCGAGTAATCGCTGAAGGCACTACTGCCTGGTAGAGTTGAGGCACTCGGCAGACGCAGTTCTTTTTCGCATTCCTGGATCAGTTGATGATCAATGGATTTTGCACCCGCGGCATACCCCGTCAACAACGCATGATCGCAGATGATGTTGATCAATCGTGGATAGCCGCGTGAAAACGAATGGATCTGCCGAATCGCCGCTGAGGTGAAAATGTCCTTCTGCGCTCCGGCTACTTTCAAGCGATGGCGAATGTAAAGCGGGGTTTCGAGGTCCTTCAGCGGCTCGATGTGGTAGCTAACCGTAATTCGCTGACGGACCGCCTTGCTGCGTTCGTCCAACAGAATTCGGTTGAACTCGGTCTGGCCGACGAAGAAAATATTGATCAGTTTGCGGTTCTCAAGCTCGATATTCGACAGCAGTCGGATCTGTTCGAGCATCTCAACCGTGAGTCGCTGCGCTTCATCGATGACCAACAGCACTTTTTGTCGAGTGGAATACGCCTTGAGCAAAAATTGCTTGAATTCGATCAGGAATTCGCCTTTCGAAGCGAAGCGACGATTCATGCGGAACTCGACGGCCAGAAAATTGAAAAAGTCGACCGTCTCCATGCCCGGATCCGGGATGGTCGCCACGATGGCGGCCACGTCAATGGTCTTGATCAGCAGTTTGATCAGGGCCGTTTTGCCGGTTCCGACATCGCCGGTAAGCAGGAGGAAGCCCTTGTCCTCCAAGATGCCGTACTTGAGGGTCGCCAGCGCCTCGGCGTGCTTTTCTCCCAGCCACAGGAATTTCGGATCCGTGGTGATTTGGAAGGGCTTTTGCGTTAGCTGGTAAAATGAGAGATACATGCCATGCCCGCGCCTAAATGGGGTCAGTCGAGCCGCTCTGTTTCCGGCAGCGGCGGCGAATTGATCAAAAAACGGGTTGCGTTCAGCGTGCCCGGATAAATCCTCGTCCGTAGTAAAAATAGATGGCGATCCAGAGAATGAAAAACAGAAGTAAATAAGCAGTTCGTTGCCGAATCAATTTTTCCCGGCGCTTGTCGACAAGGTTCGCTGAATTTTTAAGCTCGCGCTTGACGATATCGAGCTCGTTCAGCAAACCGTCCACATCGGCCGTTTCGGAATACGCAACCAGCCGCTTGGACTTATTCTCGAAATCGCGGACGCTGTAGGCATCGAACATGATCTTCTGCTTTTCCGTCAGATACGATACTTCATGGATCTCCTTGGCCAGCTCCGCACAGTAAAACTTCCGATAAGGATTTTTTTTCGGGGCCTCGCCCAGCTGTCGGGTCCGCCGTTCGATTCCACCATCCAATTCGGTTGAGATTTCACCCAGGATTCGGTCCAAGTCTTTAATGGCGCTGTGATTTTTGAGCAGATCTTCACCGGAGAACGCCGAAACGAAAAATATAAGCAATCCAGACGTCAGGCAGCTAGCAAGGATCTTGAAAATAATAACGAGATCCCGGTTCAATCTGGGCATTTCCCGGTTATCCTTTCACCCGACGAAAGCAACTTCAGGAAGACAAATATAACTCTCTTATATTACAATACAAAATATTATAAATTTTATCGAAAAGCTTACCGCGTGTCAATACGACGGCCCGGTATTGCCCGGAAAGCTGGAGCACAGCGGGGATTTCATCGAGCCATATCGGATTCTTGGGCGGCTTTCAAGTTTTGTCGAATCTGATCAACATCGTTGGACTCTCCCATATGTTGTTCCACCCAATCCGGCGGTTTGTCGAAGTCCCGCGCCAATGCGTTCAGGGCTTCGTGGAAACTGTCGTAGCTGGTATCCGGTCCGGTCATATATTTCTGAGCGCGTCGGGGGTTGTAAAATTCAATGACGCCTCCCGGCAGGGCAGCCGAAGTCATTTTGGCGGAGGCCGAATCCGAGAGGCGCGATGCCAGCGTTTCCCGCACCTCGCTCAGTTCGTTGCTGTCGCCCAGGTTTTCCTCGATCCAGGACGTTGACCGGTTGAACTCTTCCGCCAAGGCTGAAATGGCATCCCGGAATGTATCATGTTGACGGGTGGTACTGCTCCAATATTTTTTAGGCCGCCGCGGGTCGTAAAATGCGATACCTTTAGGCTTCGGGGGTGTTGACGCCGATGGGGTTTCCAATTTCGGCGCCGGAGCGGGTCGTCTGCTGGGCGCCTGCGAAGAGTCGGCTTCCTGGGCATTCTTCGAATCCAGCTCCGGCTCGACGGTTAAACCTTTTTCGATACGTGCCACATCGGACTTGCGATAGATCAACAGCCCCCCGTCATATTCACAGTGGACTTCATCGCCTTTTTCCCAGGCGCTACCCTCACATAAGGTTCGCATTCCATCTTGAAAGTAAATCGTGTCCGCGGCGATCGCAGCCAAACCTCCGAACCAAACTGAAAATCCGACCAGGGCAGCCACCCGCAACGGCAGCAGGCGTTGCCGGTTTATCTCATTATTCCTCGATGCATCCGTCATGTTGGGGATTGCCTTAGAAGACTATAGCTGAGCGACTGTACGTGTAACCATAACAGTTTTTGAAATTGAACGAAAGAGCGGGTGCGTCGCGACTCGATTGAGGGCGGGTTTGAAAGCAAAGAAGGATCAGGAGGGAGCGCTTTCGGTTTGGCCTTTGAGCGTATCTCTGACTGTTCTTAGGAGCTCCTGCCGGTCGATGGGCTTCGAGAGGGTATAGGTTGCCCCCAGCTTCTTTGCCCCGCGCAGATAGCCATCCGGACGATTCAAGCCCCCTCCAGACATGGCAATGATTTTTATGAAAGAAAATTCCTTTTTCAGCTCAAGAATCATCCCGATCCCATCCTTGTTGGGCATGATGAGATCGGTAATGATCAGGTCCGCCGGCTTTTCACGGAAACATCGGATCCCCTCCACACCATCCGAGGCTTCGTCCACGGCATAGCCTGCACGCTCTAAAACGAGCCGGATCATGGACCGAATGGGGGCTTCATCATCAATTATCAGGATGCGTTCCATATATGTTTTGTTCGGACGGAATTCTACAAACGGATGACAAACAGGTTTTATAATATATTAGACCATAATTCCGGCCAGGTTTCAACCCCGCGTGGCGGCGGACCTGCATGCGCATGAATAGAATCGTCGATCCGTGCGCCGCCGCCGATCATCCCGATACCAGCTGATTTCCTTTAGATTTTTATCAAATTGCCGAATATAAGAGCATGTCCCGGCAGGTTCGATCGATGGGTTTCGGATCCAGGCCGTAACGACGATCTAAACGATGAACGGCACCCATTCAAATTTCTACGATTCCTCGCATGCCATCGGCATGACCATCGGTAACGCGACTATCGTGAAGGAGCTGGCACGTGGAAACATGGGGATCGTCTTTATTGCCTATCAATCTAATTTGAAGCGTCGCATCGCGGTGAAAGTGCTGCCGAAATGGTTGTGTACGGATGAATCCATCCGCCGCTTTGAGCAGGAAGCCGAGGCCGTTGCCGGACTATCGCACCCGAACATCGTACCGATTTATGACATTGGAGAGACTGAGCAGTTTCGATATTTCACCATGCAGTTGATCGATGGAATTCCCCTTTCGGCCGTTCTCGAACGAATTTCAAGACATATCCTTCCATCCCGACGCATCCTTCCGTTGAAAACAACGCTATCGGTTCTTCGGCAACTGATCGAGGCGCTGGGGTATGCGCACAGTCGAGGCGTGATCCATCTCGACATCAAACCCGAGAATGTTTTGATGTGCACCGACGCGCACATCCCGATTATCACCGATTTCGGGATTTCCAGATGGGTCGGTCGTTCCAGCGAAGCCGACTCGGTGCTGCGAGGAAGCCCTCTATATATGGCCCCGGAGCAAGTCGCTCTTGAACAAACCGATGCCCGCACGGATATCTATGCGCTCGGCGTGCTTCTTTTCCGGCTGCTGGTCGATAAGCTGCCGTTGGTTGCGTGTGCTTCCTATACCGATCTGCTCAGAAGGAAATTCAACAAGCAAACGATTTTTTCCCGGCGTCCGTCCCAGGTCAATCCACGGCTCAATTCGGAAATCGATGCCATCGTGGCCACTGCAACGGCGTCCGACCTGCGGCAGCGATATCCGTCCGGCAGCCAGTTTTGGGATGCCTTGCGCAGTTACAGACGCAAATTCCTGGACGGTGATGAAACATGATACCATTGCGTTCCAGTAAGAAGGGCCATCACAAAGCCGGCAAGTCCTTCGTGCTCATGTTCAATCGTGTTTCCATGTACGGCCCGGGGCATCCCTATTCGGTTCAGGCAGTAGAGGAATTTTACCGGTCCATCCGTGATTTGCTGCAGATCGCTTCACCCGTGGTGTTGATATACCGTCGGGGGCAGTTTTTCCTGGAGGACGAGCCGCTGGATCCAAGCCTGAATTATTTCAAGATGGCGTCCCACTTTAAAAGGGCGCAGGTAACATCAATTGCTGTGTTTCAGGATGTTCAAAAGCGTGAAGTGGAAGATTTTATAGGGATATTTTTAGACACGCGTAACTACCCGACAGTCGATCGGATAAAAGCCGCCGCCGAATCGGTGTCGATCGCCCACATCCGCATCAATCATATTTCCTATCGGAAGGTGAGCGAAGATGATCGCATCGTATCAAAATCAACCGTCGTCAATACAGAGACCCTCAGCAATAAATTGAACGCCTCTCAGCAGTACCAGGAAGCCCTGGGGATGATCGCCGGAAAATTGCTCATGGAAGAGGTCGACCAGGAGTTGTGTTTGAAACGGCTGATCACCGACCCGTTCGCCTACTCGATAAACCTGGTTAGCCAAGAGGTGACCGAGCGGAGCCGTGGGACGAAAGATGTTCAACGTCCGGTTTACTCCATTAGCGGGCATTTGGCGGCGTTGGGCCATGAAATCAAGAACGTGTTATCCGACGGCTCGGGGATCAGCCTTTCGGACCTAGCCGCTGCCTTGGTAAAGATGAAGCATGGGCTCCAGGATGCGATAAAAGCACAGCGGTCCTTGGGCGCCTGGCTGGATCCGTCAGAGACCGTCTATCAGCAAGCCGAAGACCTATCGGATACCGTCATACTGGAGTTGATAAAAAAAGAATACCAGCACGGCCGGACACCCGTAGCGCGGCTGGCCTTTCTGCTACAGCGAATCGTTGCGACGGAACCGGAGTTGCGTCGGCTTCTGCCCAAGATCAGGGATAGCCTCGTTGCCGAAGGCATGCCGCTGTCAGTTTTCTGGGAACTCATCCAGCACCTGGGCCAGGATCGTCAGAATGCACCGTTGGCCGAATGGCTCCATCAAGGCGCTGAGGCCATCGGAATGAACGCAGGCGATTTGATGAGCCGCTGGAAAGCGGATCCCTCCCGCCTGACTCAGTTTTTATATTTGGCAACCGAAATCGAGCAGCAGGCGGGCAGTGCTCAACCGCTGTGCGACATCCTGGTTGAATATATTGAACGGTTCAAACCGAAAATGATTAACGTTGGAGCCGACCCGGAGGCAACCAGCGGTAGACAGCTTCGAAATCTGGCCGCTTTATTCAATGCCCAGCTGGTCGAAGGCTTGCGCGGCCAGGGGACGGACTCTCAGCTCATCAATCAGGTGGAAAAACGATTAGCGGAAAGGCTGGACGCCAGCGTCCAGGCGATACGCACTGAACTGGCGGCATACCACGCATCGATCGGCACTCAGGATCTCCGTCAAGCGACGCTGCTGCAACGCCTGGAGGAAGGGCTGAGCGACGATCAGGAGCTAAAGCGGATTCTCAAAGAAATTCGATCCAGCAGCGAAGGGTCGCGGTGGGACGAAAACGACTTCCAACAGATTTTCGAACGGATACAAACTGCTAGGAATAATCGTCGGAAGAAAATTATCGCCCTCCATGATCTTATTTTCAATAAAGAGATTACCTTCGCGCTGTTGGAAAAGGAGATTTCACGTTCGGCCAGGTATGGGACCAGTTTAAGCGGAATCACCTTTTCCGTTCTTCACATGGTCGCGCCCGGCACGGCTCCAGACAACGGCACCGAGCCGACCGAAGCGCTCCTTGCATTTTTGCAGGCGATCCAGCAACGGTTGCGCACGGCAGATTGGATGGGGACGTTGAGTCATGGGCTTTTTATTGCGGTATTGCCGATGACGACCGTCAAAGAGGCGCACCTCACCGCCCGGCGGTTGATGAAACATATCAATTCGAAACCGGGTGCCCCCCCGGGTCCGGCCGGTCCGGCCAAGCTCGCCGGATCGGTGGTTCATTATGACCAACAAACCATTGCCAACGCCGATGCGTTCATTCGTTGCGCCAGCCGTGAACACGCGGAAATGATCCAGCGGCTGCGCAATCTGCAGGAATTCATGTAGCACCGGTATGAAAGGAGCGGCGAGGCTAGCCGTGGAAGCGTCGCAAGACGGCCGAGGGGAACGCAACCGAAACCGTTGAAACCGGCGAGGAGTTAAAAATGGCGATTTTATCATTGCGGTATCGTGGCAACGAATTGCGCAATTTTCCGATCGGGGTCGGGGATTCATTTGTCATCGGCCGGCATCCAGTCAATGACATTGTAATCGACAACCTGGCGGTGTCGTTCCAGCACGCAAAAATTGAATCCATTGGCGATGAATTCCTGCTGATCGATTTAAAGAGTGAAAACGGCTCGTTTGTCAACGATCAGCGCATCAAAGCGCATTGGTTGATCGATGGAGACGAGATCACCATCGGGAAGCACTGCCTGATGTTTGCCAATCCGAAGAGCAACCACGTCTGTACTTCCGGGCCTGAGTCGATCATTAAGACCATGCAGATCGACACGGAAAGGCTTAGAGCGCTGCTCAGGCAAGACCGACCGCAGCCTCCATGCGATGCGCCTGCCCCCAAGACGTCAGCGCTCGATGATCGAGTCGGCCTCAAAGCACTATTGGTGGTTCTGTCCGGGGAGAAAAAAGAACTGATTTTAGGCGATACACCGGTCCGGATCGGCAAAGCGGCGAATGCCGATATCGTTGTACGCGGGTTCGGGGTTGGGTCGACAGCGGCGGTGGTGAATCGCCTGCCTGACGGTTGGTATCTCAGCTATGTCGGAGGACTGGCCAAGATCCGCGTGAATCGGGTGCCGGTCAAGAGCTCCATCAAGCTCCAGCGGTTAGATGTCATCCGCCTGCGAGGCACCATGATCCAGTTTCTGCTTTCGGCCGGCGGCTGAATTATCATGAGCCAGTTTAGATCGTGGTGGCCAGCGAAAGTTCATCATTGGATAGCAGGTTCGGGCTGGGCGTCTCTTCCGCGAAGCTATACCAATCCTCACGGCACATGGTCTTCAGCACGCAATTGAACATGAGCAGAAGCAACTCGTGCGCATTCAGCCGGGGAATCGTTCCGCTTTCCAACGTGCCGATGATTTGAGATTTGCGGTCCATGAGGGCTTTCAACATGGCGAGGTGGTGCAGAAAGCGCTCGGTCGACCTGAGCGCGTCTGATGCGGAGGCGGGATCAAGCTGCATTTTGTCCTGAAGGGCCTTTAAAATCTGTCCGATTCGCCGCTGGGAAGCCTTCAACAAGTGTTCGGCGGAGCGATCGAATAAGAGATCACCGGTGACGACCTTGAAGACCATCACCAGGGCCGCATGCCAATCCTGAAAATGCAGCACCCAGGCGGGGTCGGCGAAACAGGCTTGCAGGGCCGGGTTGGGAAACAGGTGCGAGGGGGTGGCGTAATAGGGGGTGCCACCCAGCAAGGGCTGTTTAAGCGCGGCGCCGTCGGAGGGGTCGAGGTAGACCGCCGTTTCCACATCGATGAAACCTAACGAATAATCCGAAGCCGACCGCAAAAACGCCGGGTAGTTCTGCGGATCGCCGGCGACCAGAAGATTGTCAGGCTTCAGGTCCCGCATGGCCACCTTCTTTTCACTGAGCCAGGCGAGCAGGTCCAATAGATTGGCAATGATGCCGGATATGATTTGGCGGTTCTGCTCCAGGCAGAGGCGTGCCGTGAAGGCGCGGACGGCAGCGAGATAAGCATCCACGGCTTCGCGGTATTTATCGAACCAGCGCGTGAAGATCGCCGCGATTTCCTCCGCCATCCGACCGGAGACCGATGAATCGGATTCGCCGAGGTCCTGTTTCTCCAGATAATTCAAAAACCATTCCTGGATGCGGTAGGGGGTCACGGTGGCGGACTTCCCGCTGTTTTTTATCAGTTGGCGCACTTCGGCTTCGCATTGGTGATAGAGGTCGCGAATTTCAAAGCCGACCGATTCGTTTTGCTCGCCGTAACGTTCCTTGAATTTCGCGGGATAGCGGATTAGATCAGCGGTAGAATTGATTTCCGACCGAATCGGATCCGCCAGGTCATGAAGGTTGTCGATAATGTGACTCAGGAAGTAGTAGCGTGAAAGGTCCATGAAGAAGACAAAGGTGCCGCTGATTTTCAGATTGTCCTGATGGGCCGGGGTTTTTCGAAGCCAGGTGATGTATTTCTCTTCCAGCAGGTCGAGCGTGGAGCCCGGGGGAGGCTGCAGGTGATGGATCTGGCTTAAAATGACGGACACCCTGGGAACGATGCACTCCTTCGGGCTGAGCCGTTCGACAATGTGGCGCTCTTTTTTGATGCTGGCGACGTAGTCCTCGAAATCCGTAATCGGCTTGGGGGGTATTTTGACGACCAGATGGCGATCAAAGATCACATAGTAACATTTGCTTTTACTTCCGCTATCCTCGCCCAGAGGTCCGAGTGTCATGCGCCGCCTGGTCCACTCTCCGCCGTTCTTCACCCGCAGCTCATAGACATGGCTGGATCCGGCAAGCACGGACGGCAGCTGGACAAAGTCCGCCGGCACCTCCGGCCCGAAACCCAGCTGCTGACGATACAACCCTAAAAAGAAGCGCACGACGTCCGCACGGTTGGGCATTTCCGGGCTGGGTTCTTTGATCGGAGCAGCTGGGCAAACCGCGTGCTTTATTCGGGGGCGTGTTCGGACCCAGCGCAACGTCAGCACCAACGCGATCGGGAAAGCCACGGCACCGATCAGCGACCACCGGATGGGAGCGGACAGGCTCGTCAGCGCAAGGCCATCCTGGATCAGCGGATGAATGGCACTCACCGCACGGACCGCTGTGCTCGAAATTCGACCGCCCGTCGTTTGCAGCCAGATGGAGAGGCTCTGTTTCTCAATGGAATGGATTTCCGTCAGGCTGACAAAGCGGATTTCTTTGTCGTTTTCATAGAACAGATCGGCTCCAGACTCCCACATCCGGTCGACGGGAATCATCTGGCCGTTTTTCAGCTGGATGATATTACGATCCAGCTGATCCCTGACCGGAACAGCCACCATCATGGCGATGATCGCCAGAGCGCCTAAACAAATTTTCCACTTCCGCATTTTAAGTCCCTAGAACCCGGCCAGCGGGGTTGAGGTTCCTGAATTTATAATCGGTCCTCTCGGACGATCCTTGAGGATTATTTCAGGGCATCCCTTTACGGTCCGAGCGACCTGGGTCGGATAGGGTTTTCGGATCACACGCTGGAGCCACGGACTGCAGCATTGACCCATCGCCGGCAATCATTGTATGGTCATTCGACGAATCAGCTTAGTGAGCTCACTGCTCGAACGACACGGATGCCAATCACTTTTGCCGCAGAAAAAACGTTGGGTCGGCTGGGAAAATGGCTTCGAATGATGGGGTTCGACACCCTTTCGGAAACGGAATACCCACGGGGGACGTTCAAGCGGTGTATCGGTCTTGATCGGATTTATCTCACCCGGACCAGGAAGTTGATAGACGTGCCGGTGGGGCTTAGAACCATTTTTATCCAGGCCAATCATCCCGCCGAACAACTCGTTGAATTGGTTCGGAAAGCCGCTATTCGCCGAGAGGATATCCGACCGTTCTCGCGCTGCATCCTTTGCAACGAGCCAATCGTGGCCATTGCCAGACATGCCGTGCGCGAGTCGATCCCTGATTTCGTGTGGAATACCCAGGCGAATTTCAGCTCCTGTCCGAAATGTGGGCGTGTGTATTGGCGGGGAAGCCACACCGAGCGTGCATGGAAGCAATTGATGGGCCTGTTTAATGAAATTTGAACGGAAAGTCTTTGCGCTGGAATCCCGCCTGAGAAACTGCCGTAACGTAGTTACGTTAGGGGTTCGCACCAACTTCAATGAATATCCGCCCGAGGATCGGGATGAGATTCGAAAGGCGGACATCATCTACTACCCGACTACTTTTTATGCAGATTTGTTCAATGTGATCGGCAAACAGACATTTCCCAGCTACCATACCTATAAATGCGTTCAGGACAAGATCAAACAGACGGCTCTATTTAATTTGCTGGGAATTCCTCATCCGCGAACCCGCATCTTTTATGGGAAACGCCAGAAACAGAGTATCCTCCAGCATTTTAAATTTCCATTCATCGCCAAGATTGCTCGCGGATCGGCCCGGGGCCGAGGGGTTTATTTGATCCGTGACCGCGAAAGCCTGGACCGCTACAGCGAGCGTAACACCGTCGCTTATGTTCAGGACTATCTTCCCATGGATCGCGATATGCGAATCGTCGTTATCGGACGCCGCATCGTTCATGCCTATTGGCGGATTGCGCCGGATGCCGACTTTCGCTCCAATGTATCTCTAGGTGCAACGATCTGTCTGGATCCGGTGCCTGAAGCAGCTCTGCGGCTGGCCGCGCATACGGCTCAGGCGTGTGGCTGGGATGATGTCGGTATCGATGTTCGCCAGTTTAACGGCGATTTCTATGTTCTGGAGGCCAATATGAAATACGGCCGGGAAGGCTTTCGAAACGCCGGGATCGACTACTCCCGGTTGATGGAGGACATGATTGAACGCTGTGAAATCTGAGCCACCGGACTTGCGATCGATCCGGGCGCTTCTTGACCGGAAAGAGGAGCAGAACCTGTCACCCCATGCCACTCCCAACTCGCATGCCGTCCGGCGAGGAGAAGAAGCGTCGCTGACCGAAGGGTACCGCCAGGCATTTTCCGTGGATGTGGACCGGATCCTTCACTCGCGCGCTTACACCCGTTATATCGACAAGACCCAGGTCTTTTATTTGATCCGCAACGATCACATCACTCACCGGGTGCTGCATGTTCAGCTGGTTTCGAAGATCGGCCGATCGATCGGTCGTTTTCTCGGACTGAATGAAGATCTCATCGAAGCGATTGCATTGGGCCACGATATCGGCCATACGCCGTTCGGTCATGATGGCGAGCGCTTTCTTTCCCAGCTCTGCCAGGAGCATGGCATCGGTTCGTTTCATCACAATGTTCAAAGCGTTCATTTTTTAGACTGGGTGGAACGCAAGGGCAAAGGCTGGAACCTGTGCCTGCAGACCCTGGACGGGATCTTGTGCCACGACGGCGAGGTCCACACGCCGGCGCTGGCGCCGCATCGGAATAAATCCTTTGCCGACCTGCAGACGGAAATGGCCTCCAAAGCCGGTGGCCTCGATACGGACCTGGTCCCGATGACATTGGAGGGCTGCGTCGTTCGGATGGTTGACACCGTTGCGTATATCGGCCGCGATATCGAGGATGCCATCCGCCTGGGCCTCATTCGACGCGTCGAATTGCCTGCCGCCAGCGTGGCGGTGCTGGGGGATACCAATGGAACCATTGTCTTTCGTCTGGCGGCCGACATCATCCGGACCAGCTATGCAAACGATTTTGTCGCCTTCAGTCCCGAAGTGTCCCAAGCACTCAAACAGCTGAAGGGATTCAATCTCGAGCGGATTTACCTGAATTCCCGGATGAAGCCGAACTCCGATCGACTTCGGGAGCTTTTCCAGCGCTTGTTTGATCGATTTCTTGAAGATTTTGAAAAGCAGCGCACGGACTCAGTCATTTTCCAGGGATTTTTAAACGGGATGTCCGCCGATTACCTGGAACGACATCGGCCGGCCGAGGTCGTGCGGGATTTCATCGCCGGCATGACGGATCGATATTTTCTGGATCTCTGCCCTGAGGCTCTGCGGCCAAACTACCTGCCAGGCGGAATCGAGACCGGTTGACGCTGTACCCGGCCCGCATCTCCGTGCGCACGAACTCGAATGGGATGATCGAACCAAGGACCTATCGAACCCGGCTCGATCGCCGGCGTCTGACGGCCTTTGAGGTCACGGTGAAGGAAACCGACCTGCACGTTCAGGCGCGGTGTGATTTGAGCGCGTTGACCCGGGACCTGATTCTGGAGCAGCGGGGATACCTGGAGGCTTACATTCGACAGCACCCCGGTTTTGTCTCGGCATTGACGCCCTGGCCGCTGAGCGGACCGGCACCGAACATCGTATCCGACATGATTGGAGCCGGCATCCACGCCGGGGTGGGACCCATGGCGGCCGTGGCCGGAGCCGTGGCCGAGCACGTGGGCCGGGGGTTACTGGCGCATACGCCGGAGGTGATCATTGAGAACGGGGGAGACATCTTTCTCCAAACCGCCGAAGCGGTGACGATAGCTGTTTTAGCCGGAACGTCACCGCTCAGCCTGCGGATCGGCATTCGCACCGGCGGGCGGAACGATCCGATTGCCGTATGCACATCGTCGGGTACGGTAGGGCACTCGCTCAGCTTCGGCCGGGCGGATGCCGTGTGCGCGGTGTCGCGGTCCGGTGCGCTGGCCGATGCGGCCGCCACTGCCATCGGCAACCGGATTCAATCCAAGCAGGACATTCCCGCCGGAATCGAATTCGCCAAACGCACCCCCGGTGTTCTCGGCGTGCTGATCGTGGCGGCTGATAAAATGGGGGTCTGGGGGGCCGTGGAGGTGGTCACGCTGGACCGAAAAAAAGGTTGAGTTTTCGGAGCAAACCGATTAAATTAAATAGATATGCTAACCCACCGGTAATTTTGACAAAAATTTGTACGCCCCAAACCGGCTGCGATGAGCAGCCATAACGGATGGATATCCGGAAGAAAGCGCTGGACATGAAGACCATGTGGGCTCCTTGGAGGATCGAATACATCCTCGGAGCCAAAGAAAAAGGCTGCGTATTCTGCAATGCCCTTTCGGTGAGTGATGGGCTCACTCTGTACAAAGGCGAGAGCACCCTGGTGGTCATGAACAAGTACCCCTATAACAACGGGCATCTGCTGGTGGCTCCCGTGCGGCACCTATCGGCGCTGGACGAACTCAAACCAGAAGAAATGGGAATTCTTCTGGCGACCGTCGAGCAGTCCGTTGCAATTCTCAAGAAAGTCATGCGTCCGGAAGGTTTCAACGTCGGTTTGAATCTTGGAAGAGTTGCCGGGGCCGGGATCGAAGAGCATCTCCATTTTCACATCGTCCCGCGCTGGTCCGGCGACACCAACGCGCTGGCGGTATTTGCCGATGTGCGGGTGATCCCGCAGCATCTTCAGGAAACGTTCGCGCTGCTAAGGCCCCATTTTCGGACGATCAACCTTCCATGCACGCCGAATGCCGCGCAGACGGCTTCTGTTTCGACGACAAGCAAGAGGCCGCATTTCCGGAAAGGACCGGCGCGCGTCGCCCGACGGGTCTAGCCGGGATCACGGCGTGATCGAACCGCATCGACGCGTGGCGCTATTCCTGGTTTGGGCGTTTTCGCGCACCTCGATGGAGAGCTGGGATGACTAAAACAAAGCTATTTTTCTGGGCTGTGATCATGGGTGGGTTGGGGTTAGTGGTCTTTCAGAATGAAGGATACTTTTTGGAAACCCAGCAGGTCTTGCGCCTGAATGTTAAGGTGTTTCCGGAATACCGGTCTCCCAACCTGCCGTTGGTGGCCTTCCACTTGCTGTTTTTCATTTTCGGGCTGATCGTGGCCACTTTGTTTAATGCCCTGAACCGCTGGCGTCGGCGCAAGGCCATATCGCGACTGACGGCGGAGACAGCCGCCCAACGCCAGGAGATGGAAACCCTGATAGCCGAACTGGCACGACTGAAAGGTGAACCCCCGCCTGGTCCGGCATCCGGTCCGCTTGAAACGTCGGTTACTTCACCGGTTGTGCAAGGCTGAGGTACCCTCCGGATTATACGGCACTGGCCTGCATTCGTTCATGACGCTTTCCAAATCAACCCCCATGCTGCAGCAGTATCTGGCCATCAAGGGCGATTACCCGGATGCCATCCTCTTTTACCGCATGGGAGATTTCTACGAGATGTTTTTCGAGGACGCCGAACTCGCCTCCGGCATTCTCGAAATTGCGCTGACCTCCCGCAACAAGAACGATCCGTCACCGGTTCCCATGTGCGGAGTCCCGCATCGCGCCGCAACGGGTTACATCGCCCGGCTGATTGAGCGGGGATATAAGGTAGCGGTCTGCGACCAGGTGGAAGATTCGGCCGCCGCCAAGGGCCTGGTTCGGCGCGAAGTCGTACGCGTTATGACTCCCGGCATGATCATCGACGAGGAGTTTCTGGACGCGCGCACGAATAATTTCATTCTATCCGTTTGCCAGATGAAAGGCGTATGCGGGCTTGCCTATCTGGACCTGTCCACCGGAACCTTTCGTGTCACCGAAACATCCCAGCCTGACCAGCTGATAGACGAGGCTCGGCGGGTGAGCCCGCGCGAGATCCTGATGGCCGAAAGCACCCGCGGAAACGTCCCCGAAGCCTGGATTCAGCGCCTGCCCGCCCTGTTTAGCGATGTCGCTTTCAGCTATATCGAAGACCATGCCTTCGATTATCGCCGCGCGTACGACCGGCTGACCGAACAGCTGGGCACGCTGACGCTGGAAGGTTTCGGCTGCGAATCGTTTACCGCTGGAGTGAGCGCCGCCGGGGCACTGATTTTTTATGCCGGTGAAACCCAGAAACAGAAAACGACGCACCTGAGGCAGCTCGAAACTTACTGGTTGAACCGCTGCCTGGTGGTGGATGACGTTAGCCGCCAAAACCTGGAGCTGATCCGCAACATTCGCACGGGCACCCGCCGCGGGACGCTACTGAGCGTTCTCGATCACACCCGTACGGCCATGGGCGCACGGCTCCTGGCCGATTGGCTGCGAAGCCCGCTGAGTGAGCCTGGCGAGATCGAATTGCGCCTGGCCGCCGTCGCTGAGGCCAGGGAGCGCGAAGGGCTGCGTCGCGAGTTGCGGGAGCGTCTGAAAGACATCCAGGACCTGGAGCGGCTTGGTAGCAAAACGGTGATGGGCCAGGCGCATGCGCGCGACCTGCTGGCGTTGAAAACGTCGCTGCAGGCGCTGCCGGCGCTTTGGGCCGCGCTGGGCGGGTTCGGTGCAGAGCTCTACCGGCCTGCCGAAACGATCGATGCGCTCACCGGCCTGGCGGCATTAATAGACCGCGGCGTGCGTGAAGACGCCCCCATCACGTTGATGGAAGGCGGACTGATTAAAACCGGTTTCAACCCGGAACTCGATGAATTGGTGCGCATCAGCTCGGATGCCAAAGGCTATCTGGCTCAATTGGGGGTGCGTGAAAAGGAGCGTACCGGGATCACTGCGCTCAAGGTGAGCTTTAACAAGGTGTTCGGCTATTACATCGAGGTGCCCAAGAGCCGGGCGGCTGCGGTGCCGGCGCACTATATGCGTAAACAGACGCTGGTCAATGCCGAACGTTTTATCACCGAGGAGCTCAAGCAATTCGAAATGAAAGTCTTGGGTGCCGAGGAGCAGCGGGCCGTTCTCGAACACCGGCTGTTTTTGGGCATCCGGGATGAAGCCGCGCGGCTTCATCCCAAAATACTCTCGGTCGCCCGTTTTCTGGCCCGGCTGGATTGCCTGTTGAACCTGGCGGAGGTGGCCGCCCAGAATGGATACTGCCGGCCGCAGATCTCGGAAGACGGCACCCTTCGAATCGAGGACGGCCGACATCCGGTGGTCGAAAAAATGATCACCGCGGAGCGCTTTGTGCCCAATACCATCGAGATGGATGATGTCGCCCAGCAGGTCCTGATCATCACAGGCCCCAACATGGCCGGCAAGTCGACGGTCCTGCGCCAGGTGGCGCTTGCGGTCATCATGGCGCAGATGGGCAGCTTCGTTCCGGCCCGCAAGGCCGCCATCGGCATGGTTGATCGGATCTTTACCCGTGTCGGTGCCCTGGACAATCTTTCCCAGGGGCAGAGCACCTTCATGGTCGAGATGCAGGAGACCGCCAACATCCTGCACCACGCGACCGAACGCAGCCTGGTCATCATGGATGAGATCGGACGCGGAACCAGCACGTTCGACGGTTTGAGCATCGCCTGGGCGGTGGCCGAATACTTACATGACCTGCGTCATCGGGGTGTCAAAACCCTTTTTGCCACTCACTACCACGAACTCACCGAGCTGGCCGAACGCAAGCCCCGGGTCAGCAACTTCAACATTGCGGTTCGGGAGTGGAATGACGAGATTATTTTCTTGCGCAAGCTGGTATCCGGTGGCACCAATCGCAGCTATGGCATTCAAGTGGCGCGGCTGGCCGGCATCCCGGATGAAGTGATCGCGCGGGCTAAAAAGATCCTCTGGCGAATCGAAAACGGGGAGCACGGCGCCGTGGGGCTGGACCTCTCTACGAAGGCCGGCCGGTCTGCTCCCATGCAACTTGACCTGTTCCGGCCGGCGAGCAGCCAGGTGGTCGAAAAACTGCGTGAGTTGGATATCACACGGATGTCGCCGATCGAGGCATTGAACCTGCTCAACCGGCTTCAGGAAATGGCCCACCAGGAAGGCGGTGCCAGCTCGCCGCCTGGAAAAAATTAGGCGCCGAGCTATGGAAAACTTTAGATTTTTACGGTAAACTGATCTGAAACGTTGGCAGATCAACGATATGGTTCATGATGCATAGATCGCTTTGCTCCGTCTTAGTTTGTCTCTTCCTGTTCATTGCGTTCTGCGGGGTCGGCCAAGCCGTCGGCGCGGGGATCAGCGATGCGTTTTTCGACGCCGAAGCCTGCGGCCGCGAGTTGCGGAAAAACCTCCAGAAAAACAAGGTCCGGTCGAACTGGACGCAATGCATCGACAAGTTCCAGTCCGTCTACCGTCAGGATCCCAAGGGGCCATGGGCACCCGCCAGTCTATTCCATTGCGGCGTACTTTACATGGAAATGTCCAGGGGATTCCGGAGCGATGCCGACAAAAAAGCCGCTGCGGATCTGTTTGAGCAGCTCCAGAAGAGATTTCCGGACAGTGGCTACCGGGACAGGGCCGCTGCGGAGCTCCAGAAACTCAATGCGGCTGCCGGTGCAGCGAGAGAGGAAGCCCCTGCCCGAGAAATTTCCCGCGGAACGCCGGTTCCGCCTGAAAAAGAGAAACAGAAAAAGCGTACCGATGCGAAAACCGTTCCACCGGCGGCAGCGGCATCCGCGGGTGCCGGGGGCCCATTTGTAAAGGCGGATGCTTGTTTTCAAAAGTTGCGCGGCAGCCAGCCCACCGAAAGCAGCCGCCGAGAATGGATGCTGTGCATCGGCCGATTTCGCAATGCCTACCTGGAGGACCCGACCGGGCCTATGGCCGCTCAGGCGCTTTATTTGGAAGGGGTCCTCTATCAGGATCTGCATAAACGCCTGAAATTCGATTCGGACCTGCGCGCCGCCCGCGAGAATTTTGAAAAAGTCGCCAAGGAATTCCCCGATAGCCCGTTCGCAGCCAAGGCTGCCCAAGAGTTGAAGGCCATGCGACCGGCTCCCCGGCCGCTGCCGGAAACGATGGCGCGCAGACCCGCTTCGCCACCGATGCCCTCCTTTCCGAGCGAGCCGGCCGCGCCGGTCCCGTCGGAAATCATTCCGGAAACCTTTAAACCGGCTGAGGGCGAGGAGGGGCTTGCGATCGTGCAGGACCTGCGGCATTGGTCCAACCCGAACTACACCCGGGTCGTGGTCTACGTCGATCGTGAGACCGAATTTACACACCGGCTGCTGAAAAAAGATCCGACCATTGAAAAGCCGCCGCGGCTTTATGTGGACTTGAGCAGCAGCACCCTGGGCGGCGGCAAGCAGAAGACCATTCCGATCAACGACGATCTGCTCAGCGATGCACGCGCGGCGCGTTACACCCTGGACTCCGTGCGGGTGGTGGTGGACATCAAGTCCTTCGACACGTATAAAGTCTTTTCGCTGCGCGATCCGTTCCGCATCGTTATCGATGTCTGGGGGCGCAACGGCACGGGGGCGGTGGCCTCCGAACGGGAGGAGGATTCTGCCCCGCCGCCCGGTTCGGCGGTCGAACGCAGCCGGAAGGTCCCGCGTGGAGCCCTGGCCCGGCAGCTCGCCCTGGGGGTCCGGCGCATCGTCGTCGACCCCGGTCACGGCGGCAAAGATTTCGGCGCCCCCGGTTTCATTCCGGGCGTCCATGAAAAAGACGTGGTGCTGGAAATTTCCAAGCGCGTGGCCCGCAAGATCCGCGAGGAGATGAACCTGGAGGCCATTCTGACCCGCTCCGAGGATCGTTACCTGACCCTGGAGGAGCGCACGGCTTTCGCCAACACCCGCGGGGCCGACCTGTTTGTCTCCATCCATACCAATGCCTCGCGCGACCCGCGCGCCTACGGGACCGAGACCTATTTCCTCAACCTTGCCACCGACGACGAGTCCATCCGCGTGGCCGCCATGGAGAACGCCACGTCCACCAAAAACATCAGCGATCTGCATTCCATTCTCAACGATCTGCTCAAAAACGCGAAGATCAACGAATCCAGCCGCATGGCCGAGATGGTGCAATCGTCACTGGTAAAAAACTTGAATCGCAGGGGCTACGACCGCGTCAAGGACAAGGGGGTGAAACAGGCGCCCTTTTACGTGTTGCTGGGCGCCCGCATGCCCTCGATCCTGGTCGAGACCGCCTTCATCAGCAACCGCGAGGAATGCCGCCTGCTGACCACCGCCAGCTATCAGGAGCACCTGGCCGAATCGATTGTGCAGGGATTGCGCAGTTACATCCGGGAAATCAACCCGACGGCCTTCAGCGAGCCCGCACCGGGCTCATCGGGATAAAATCGTCAACGCATCAACTGGCTCGAAGAAGGAGAACCATGGCTTACGAAAACATTCTGTTCCAGGTGGATCAAGGGATCGCTACGATCACCTTCAACCGGCCCAAGGCGCTGAACGCCTTGAATCAGGCCCTGCTGGCGGAGCTGTCCAAGGCATTGGACGACATCGCCGCAGACGAAGGCGTCCGGGTGCTGATTTTGACCGGTTCGGGTGACAAGGCTTTTGTGGCCGGAGCGGACATCACTGAGCTGGCGACCTTTACGGCGCTTCAGGCCAAAATTTTCTCGCGGGCCGGGCATGCCATCATCGCGAAGCTGCAGGAGCTGCCGGTGGCCGTGATCGCAGCCGTAAACGGCTTCGCACTGGGAGGCGGCAGCGAAATCGCACTGGCCTGCGATTTCATCTATGCCGTCGAGAATGCCAGGTTTGGGCTGCCGGAAATCAACCTCGGACTGATTCCGGGGTTCGGCGGCACCCAGCGGTTGCCGCGGCTGGTCGGCGCGAACCAAGCCAAGGAGCTGATTTTCACCGGCAAAATGATCGGCGCGGCCGAGGCGGCGCAGATCGGCCTGGTCAACAAGGTCGTTCCCTCCGGCGCCCTGATGGAAGAAGCGCTGAAGACTGCCCGCGATATCGCCGCCAAAGGGCGGGTTGCGCTGCGGGCGGTCAAACAGGCGATCAACCATGGTCTGAACACGGATCTTGCCACTGGCTGCGCCATTGAAACCGATGCGTTCGCGCTGACCCTGGCGAGCGCGGATGCCAAAGAAGGCACCGCGGCGTTTTTGGAGAAGCGCAAAGCGGTATTCACCGGGAAGCTGCAGGGGTAAGGGAAGGGTTCGGGATGCAGGGTTCAGGAAAAAAGCTGGCCGTGCTATTGCCGGTCCTGAACCCCGGATCCTGATTCTTTTTCCTGAAGGCTTGTCGATATGGATGAGAACACGAAAGCCACGCTCCAACTCGTTTGGGGGCTTCTGCTGGTGACGGCCGGAGTGGGGCTGCTTTTCCGTATCCCTGAAGTGATGCCCCAGATACGGCAAATCGAATCCTTCTCCGGGGCCATTCCATTCATCTATTTTTGCATGTATTTCATCGCCGTGTTTCTGATCGCCGGCGGCGGACGCAAGCTATACCTCCACGGCCGTCGCCTGCTCTCGAAAAGCCCGCCGCGAAACTGAGCCGCCCATTTGGCTTTCCGGAAGTGATGAACGGTTAGCCAGTCCCGCGATACCTTGCTTCGGCGGCCTCCATGAATTTACGCAGTTGCGCTTCATAGTGACTCCGATCGCCGCTGGCCAGCGCCAGTGCGCGCCTTCCGACCTCTACCGCCTGCCCATAGTTGGCGTTGGCAAAGTAGCTTTCCGCCAACGTGTCCAGGATGAAGGCGGACTGCTCCAATTGAGCCGCCCGCTGAGCCAGTTCCAGCGCGCGGGGTGGGTCGCGCAGACCCTCGTCGGTGCAGGTGGCGAGCAGCCAGGCCAGGTTGTTGAGCACCTGGGGCTGGTCCGGTCGCAGGGCCAGGGATTTTTCATAGGCCTGTTTAACCTCAACGAAGTTCTGGCGCCGGTAATACAGGTCACCCAGCAGACCGTAGAGGCTGGGGTTTTCCGGAGCGCGTTCGATCTCACGCAGGATGACAGCGGCAATGAGATGATCTCCCAGTTTGGCGCCCATCGACCCCATGTTGAGCTGATAGCCGAATGCGGCCAGCAGCGCCAGCCCGGCCAGATAAAGGCCGATTGCACGACGGACGCGGGTATCGTGGCGCCGGATCCAGCTTCGGTCCTGTTCGCACTTTCTGAGGAAATCGATGCGCTCGCGGATGCTGAAGTGGTGCCAGTTGGGACGATCGGCCGGCTGGCCGCTGGTCAGGGAGATCTTGTGAAAGGTGGAGATCAAGGCGGCGGCGCTGTCGAACAGCGAAAAAACGTAGCCATCCGCCTGACGCTCGAAGTTGCGCATGAAGAAACCGAACACGTAGCGGAAATAGACCAGGAAGACGCAGATGATCATCGCGCTGAAGACGATGGACGTCACCATCCCGGGGTTGGCCCCGGAGCGATGTACGAGCCTCCATGCGGGTTCGACGAAAATCATCGCGTACACGGTGACATCGAAGGTAACGTACGAAAGGACCAAATAGCCCGCAAAAAACAACAGATAAAACAACAGGTGCTTTTTCTTGATGTGGCCGATCTCGTGGCCGATCACGGCGTCGATCTCTTGCGGTGCGAGCAGGCTGAGCAGCGCGGGGGTGACCAGAATATAACGAAATCGCCGGATCAGGCCCATCACGCCGGCGGTGATCATTTTACCGCCGAACAGCGGCCAGTACAGAATATCGTTGTAGGCCATGCCGGCTCTTCGGCACAGCTGCTCGATCCGCTCGCGCTGGTGGCCGGGGGGCATCGACCGGCAGCGCCAGAACGTCTTGATCATGAGCGGTCCCGCCACGGCGACCACGGCCAGAAAGGAGCAAAAATAGACCGTCTGACCCTCGGTGGTGGCCAGAAGCGCCTTGACACCCGGAAGCGGCAGGGCCTGGATCAGGTCGGCGATTCCCGAAAGCAGCAGCCAGGGAAGCAGAATGGGCGCCGAAAACGAGATATTGGAACCGATGTACTCCCCGCGTGTGAATTGGGGATGATACAGTTTGCGGTAGGCGTTGTAGGCGCAGCCCCAGACGATGCCGAGGTAGCCCATGAAAAGCAACAGAAAGACGAATGCCTGCAGGGTCGGCCAGCGGTTGAACAGCGGCAGGTGGTTCACGTGCGAAGGCAGGTTGAGCGCGTAAATGTCCAGTGCAAAAATCGCCACGGCCAGAATCGAGCTGCGCAGCTGTGTCGCGTGGAACAACTGGTCCAGGCGCGCGAAGCCCACCCGCGTCATCTGGCGTTCGATGCGGCGGAACATGATGAGCGTGAGCCCCGCAAACGCCAGTGAAAGCCCACCGAACAGGAAAAGACTTTCCAGACCGCTGAACGTGGGATCCTCGGGGGGCTGGTAGGTCAGGTAAATGAGCAGGACCAGTATGAAGTAGATGAAGTTTCCGTACATGGCGTCTTTGAAAGAATCCGCTGCCGGCTACTCGCGGAAGAAGCGCTCCTTTTCGCTGTAAATACATCCGCAGTACTTCTGGCGGTAGAGGCCGAGGCGTCGGGATTCATCCACGCCCTGTTTCCACCCGGGCCGGAAGTCTCGGTAATGGAACGGGACGCCCAGCGATCGCCCGACGCATTCGCCGATCTCTCGGATCGGGTCGTGCTTTTGGTAGCGGCTATAGAGCAGGGTGGTTGAAAAGGCGTCGAAGTTGCCCTGGCGCGCCAAGGCGGCGGTAGCCTCCAGTCGCAGACGGTAGCAGATGAGGCAGCGCTCGTCTTCGTGATACACCAGGCTGCGGATGAACCCCTCCAGGTCGTAGCCCGGCTGCCAGATCATCTCCAGGCCGACCCGGCCGGCATAATCCTGCAGGGTATTTTGACGGCGCCGACATTCGGAAAAGGGGTGGATGTTATGGCGGTAGAAGAAGCCGGTGACGGCCGTTCCGGCCGAGCGCAGCTCGGCCACCGGCACGATCGAGCAGGGAGCGCAGCAGATGTGCAGCAGGAGTCTCATGATCGTTCTCCGAAAATCGCCGTGCCGATGCGCACGAGCGTCGCACCCTCGGCGACGGCGGCCTCGAAATCACCGGTCATGCCCATGGACAATTCCTGCATGCCGACGTTCCCGATTTGTTCAGCGTCGATGCAATCACGCAGCCGGCGCAGCTCGGCGAAGAACGGACGAACCTTCTGCGGTGCATTGAAATACGGCGGCAGAGTCATGAGCCCCCGGACCGCGATGTGCTCGAGCGCCGCCGCACGGCGGATGAGCGGCAGTGCGTCCTCCGGCGCCACCCCTGATTTGGATTCCTCGCCGGCGACATTCACCTGGATGAGGACGGCCTGGACCTTGTTGATCTTTTGGGCGCAGCGGTCGAGCTCCATGGCCAGGCGGTAGGAGTCCACCGTGTGGATGAGATCGAACATCCGGACGGCATATTTGGCCTTGTTGGTCTGGAGATGGCCGATGAAGTGCCATGTCACCGGAACCTCCTGGAGAGCGGCGTATTTGTCGTGTGCCTCCTGAATGTAGTTTTCGCCGATGTCGGACACGCCGGCGGCGACCGCCTCCCGGATGGCCGCGGGCGGGAAGGTCTTACTAGCCGCAACCAGACGGATTTCTCCAGCAGATCGGCCCGCAGCGGCCGCTGCGGTTCGGATGCGGGTGATGAGGGCGTCCAGTCGTTCGGCGATGGTGTTCATGGACCGGTCGCTGCGCTTTCGTCGTGAAGGGGGTGCGGCCGGTCGAAGCCGATCACCTGCTCACGAAGCAGGAATTCGACGACTTCACACACCGGCAGGCCGACCACGTTGGTGTAGGAACCGTTGATGCGTTTCACCAGAAAAGTGCCGATGCCCTGAATGGCGTACGCACCGGCTTTGTCGAAGGGCTCGCCGGTCTGGATGTACCATTCGATTTCTTCGTCCGTCAGGGTCTTGAACAGGACATCCGTCCGCACGACGTCGGCAAACATGCGCCCGGCGCATATCCGGCAGATGCAGTAACCGGTCAGCACCTGGTGCAGGCAACCGCTCAGGCGGCGCAGCATGTCGCGGGCTTCCGAGGTTGATTCCGGTTTGCCCAGGATGCGGCCTTCGGCCACCACCACGGTGTCGGCACCGATCACCCAGCTATCAGGGTACTTCTGTGCGATGTCCGTGGCTTTGGCCACGGACAGTTCCCGAACATAATCATCCGGAGTTGCCGCGGTAACGGAGGCTTCGTCCAATCGACTCGGAATGACGGCAAACCGCAGGCCGGCCCTTTCGAGCAGGTAACGGCGCCGCGGCGACTGCGAAGCCAGAATGATTTTGGTTTTGAGTTCAGATACTTTCATGAAATTTGTTTAGCAAATGACATCACGTTTGACAAGGCTGTGCCCCAGACATAATAACAAGCTTTCACCTTCGGGCTGAATGGCTGATAAGAACGGGGACACATGCAGAAAGTCTGGATCATCGGCGGCGGGAAATTCGGACTGCGAGCAGCCGAAACCATCGGCAGCGCGGGTGCGGCAGCCGACATCCTCATCGTTGATAAGGACCCGCGTCGGTGCCGGAAAATTGAAGACAGGGGCTTCCATGTGGTTGAAGGCGACGGAGTCGAGTTTCTAAAAAGCCGTCTCGAAAGCCCCCGTCAAAGGCAATGGATCGTGGCGGCCGCTCCGATTCATGTGGCCTATGAATGGATGCGGGCATGTCTCCCCGGCAGCACCCGCGTCGAGCCGCAGGCG
>JALOPB010000401.1 GCA_025454115.1 Desulfobacterales bacterium
GTGATGGTTTTCGCCATACAGGCCTTCCTTATTTCTTGACGTCCTTCATTTTGTCCAGGATTTGAGGCTTCAGCTTCTCGTAGACGCCGAGGGCGTCGGCGACGGCATCGCACACGGCGCGCGAGGTGATGGTGGCGCCGCTGATGGCGTTTATCGAGCCGCCGTCCTGGGTTACCTTAACCGGCCCGGACCCGGGCATCCCTTTGAACTGCGCAGCGAATTTCGGATCACTCTTGGATTTCGCTCCTAAACCCGGCGTTTCATTGTGCGTGGTGACGCCGACCCCCATGAGCTTGTCGGCCTTCACATCAATGGCGACGATGAGGCCGATGTCTCCCTTGTAGCCCTTGCTCGAAGATGACTCTAAAGCCAGTCCCTTTACTTCCCCGTCAAAAACGGCGACAAAGAAGTTTCGCAGCGTATCCCCGTCCTTCAGCTGAAACCGGCTGGCGATAGGATCATTCGCAGCCCCTTCGAAGACCGTTCGCACGGCTGGCCCCTTAACGAATTCAAGCACTTGGTTGTCGATGCGTTCCTGGGTGCCCTCGCGGAGCGCTGCCAACAATCCGCCCGATGCCAGGCTGATGATGGTCAACACGACGATCATTTTGATCAGTTCAAGCATGGCTTATCCGACCTTTCCGAGCGCTTTGGGTCTGATTTTATCCAGCAACGGTTGAATAAGGTTACCCACCAGGATGGCGAATACCAATCCCTCTGCGAACACGCCGATATTGCGTATGAAGACCACGATGGCGCCTGCTGACGCTCCAAATATGAGCATAGGGATGAAATTAACCGGTGACGAGGCGTCTTCCGTTGCCAGAAAAAAAGCCCCGAAGAGAGTGAAGCCGGTCAGAAGATGGAACGCAGGGGAAGCAAATTTCTGCGGATCCACGGCGTGAAAGACGGCGGCCGTGGCGGCCACCCCGGCCAGGAAGGAAACCGGGATTTCCCAGCGAATCACTCCTCTAAAAATGAGATAAAGGCCGCCGACCAGCAAAGCGACACCGCACGTGGTACCGATTCCACCGACCTGACGCCCTATAAAAAGGTCGATAAGCGAAAGCTCCTTTAAGGCGCCGGTCCCGAACGCCTTGACACCGCCGCCGGATTGAACGGGTTGGCGCCGATTCCACCGTAGATCTGGCGTGCCACCACGATGGCGAGAAATGTTCCGGTGATGACAGCCCACCAGGGCAGCGATGCCGGCAGCATCATCCCGAACAAAAGACCGATCACTGCAGCCGTCCCATCCCCGATCGACACGGGGCGGTTGGCCACGCGGGTGAATGCAAGCTCCCACAGGACGGCTGAGGATACCGCCAAGGCCAACACGCCCAGAGCGCTGGGGCCGAACCGGTAAACCCCGAAAAGGGCGGCCGGCACGGCTGCCAGGAAGATCTGCAGACTGCGGTCGGTGACGCGGTTGCCGTTGTGCCAGAATGGTGCAAAGGAGACGACGAGCTTCATTTTGTCAGCCATTTAAGGGGTCTCCGTCGATCGCATGCGTGCCAGCTCATGCTTGGCAAGCATGATGTACTGTAGGATCGGTATCTTAGATATGCAGACGAAGCTGCAAAGCCCACATTCGACGCAGGAGTTCAAGTCATAAGATTCTTCCGCGTCTTCATACTTGCCGGCTTCCAGATAACGCACGAGCAGGTTGATCTGCATGCGGGCCGGGCACACGCGAACGCATTCGCCGCAGTTGATGCAGGGGTAGTCGGACACATTGGCTGCAGCTGTAGAGTCCAAAACCAAGAGAGCATCGGTATCTGCTTGTACCGGATAATCGAGTGAAAACACGGCGGTCCCCCGCATGGGTCCGCCGGTCACGATGCGGTCCCCCGCACTGATGGTAACGGTGAAGCGTTTCAGAACATCTCCGACCGGCGTGCCGATGGGCGCCTCCACCAAGCGCGGAACTCCGTTCTTGGGGATAACGGTCAGGAGCTTGTTGACTGGAACCACACCGGTGCTGAATGCCGAGCCGATGGATGCCACTGCCTCGGCGCTCATGAAGCAAAATCCAAGGTCTTCACAGGTTCGGCCGGCCGGAACCACTTTGCCGAAAAGGCCGGCCATCACCAGCGGCGGCAGCGCCGAAGGGTAGCGGTGGTCCACGCCCATCACCCGGCCGATGATATGGCCGTAGCCCTGAACGGCTTCCTTGCGGGTGAGGATGATCACCTCCTGGATCCCGGCAATCTGCTGCAAAACTCGGATTCCAGCCTGGATGTCGTGGCCGCGGGCGCCTAATACGTATTGTTGCGTGAACACCAGCAGGTCCTGGTCGACGCCGCACACGACCAGCGTTTTTATTGGCCGCTCCGCATCAGCCAGGCGCTGCAGGCCGGGCAAGCCGGGGGTGGCGTCCAGAAAATCCAAGGCGACGGCCAGGGACGGAGTCTGATGCACCTGCAGGAGGGCATCGTCATGAACGCCCACCTGAGCCGGCGCTATGGTTACGGCGGTGTAGCTGCGACCAAAGCTGCCGGGGAAGGGTGCGAGGGCCGAGATCGCGCCGGTAACCGGAGCCGTGACGTAGTCGCTGGTGCCGTAGAGCGACAGTCTCTGGCCAGCTTTAACGGCCGCTCCGATTTTTAAGGCCGGGATGGCCTTTTCTTCGGGCGGACGGAGGTGCAGCAGCGTTACCGGCCCCGCAGGCTGAATGGGCTCGGGCCGATGGATCCCTGCCGGTACCGGAGTGTACTCCAAACCCGGTTGTCCCATTCCAAAAAACGATTTCGATCTCATCATCGTCATCGATCAACCCCTTCCCAAGCAGCGCAGGATCATTGCATCACGTGACACTCAGCACAGTCGATCGGCCCGGCATCGTACTCCCGATGACAGCCGATGCACTGCTGGTGGAAGGCATCCGCGCGATTGGGCATGTCTTCGTCGCCTTCCTCCACTGCGTGACATTCGGTGCAGGAGCCGGCCTGGGCATATTCATCCGGGGCGAGCGTGTGATGGCATTCCCCGCAGGCAAGACCGTACCCCGCCTCCAAGTGATGCCGGCTATGATCGAAGATGACCTTGCCGGCTACGCTTTGAAACGCGATTCGCAAGGGTTGTTTCGGGGCCTGGTTGGGAAAGGCCGCGTAACTCACCACGGCCAGGAAGAGCAGGATGGCGGTTCCCCCGTAAACCAGGTTCAACTCTTTCCGCGAAAACATCATGGGCAATGTTCCCTCCGTGCTCACGATAGAAATATGACCTATCTCGAAGCTGCCCGCGGCGCATTTCTTCCGGGCGCTTAGAGGCTCAACGTCCCTTCACCCCGAAATTCAGGCCGCCTGCGTGTGCCGCTCGGCGGCCGCAAGCGCTGCAGAATTTCTATCGGTATCCGGCGCTGTCGCGTCCGGGTTATAACAGGTCAGACAGCAGTAAAGACAACGGTCGCTTTCCCGTCGGGCCGCTTCCTCGGTCAACACCTGGTCGACTTCTTCAAAGGAACGGATCCGCTCGGCCGCCGGCAACTCTACCATCTTGGCGCGCGGCCGGGTGACGATACCGGGAACCTGGTCGAAAATGGTTTCCGTAAGAAGGTTTTTGCGCAGCTCGTTGGGTTCGGCCTCGACGGGCCGGCCGGTGACGAACTGGTGAATGGACCGCGCGGCACGCCGCCCCCCGCCGATGGCCTCCACGACCAGTGATGGGCCCGTGGCGACATCCCCGGCAACAAACAAGAAGGGGATGTTGGTTTGAAGCGTGGCGGGGTCGGACTCGATCGTGCTCCAGCGTGTCGTCTTGAGCTCGGCGCTGGCGGCAAAGGAAACATCCGGCGCCTGGCCGATGGCCGAAATCACCATGTCGGTCGGGAGAAGGGTTTCGGAGCCCTTCACCGGAACGGGCCGCCGCCGGCCGCTGGCGTCGGGTTCGCCGAGCTCCATGCGCAGGTATTCCAAATGCGTCACAAGACCCTGGTCGTTTCCGACCACGCGCACCGGGTGTTCCGCCGCTTCGACTTCGACCTCGTTGGCAGGCATTTCCTTGCGCGTCCGGCGGTAGACCAGATAGACCTTGCGGGCCCCAGATCGCAGCAGGTTGCGCGTACAGTCGATCGCCGTGTTGCCGCCGCCGATGACGGCGGCCACCGGCTTGATGTCCAGCTTTTCCCCGGAGGCGAGCCGGGCCAGGAAATCGATGCCGGTGTAGCAGCCCTGCAACTCCTCGCCGGGGACCGCAAGCTTGCTGTCCTTCCAGGCGCCGATGCCCATGAAAACGGCATCGTAACCGTCCGTGCGGAGGCTCTCCAGTTGAAGGTCTACGCCGATCCGAACTCCGGTCCGGACTTCGACACCCAAATTGAGGATGCTTTCGATCTCCCAGTCGAGCACCTGTTTTGGCAGGCGGTATTCCGGGATGCCGTAGCGGCCGAGCCTTCGGAGAAAGTAAGCGCAGGTGAGGCCGGCCGGTCCGCCGCCGATCACGGCGATGCGTTTGCCCGTGTCGGGCGCCACCCGGATGGGCAGCCGCCGGCCCGAGGTCATTTCGAAGTCGGCGGCAAAGCGCTTGAGCTGGTTGATCGAGACCGGCTCGTCGGCGACCCCTCGCCGGCAATTCAGCTCGCAGGGGTGCGGGCAGACACGGCCGCAGGCGAGCAGCAGCGGGTTGCGCTCACGGATGGTGTTGACTGCGCCGGCGTAATCGCCGGTACGAATCTGATGGATGTAAAGCGGGATGTCGATTTCGGCCGGGCAAGTCTGGCGGCAAGGCGCCAGGCAGTCTCCGCGTTGGTTGAAGTGCAGCAGGCGCTCGGACGGTGTACTAATCTTCAGCAGGTTCTTGGGGCAGGCCCGGGCGCAGGCTCCGCAGCCCACGCACTTTTCCTCATCCACGATCGGGAACCCGTCCGGCCCGACGGCAATAGCATCGAACATGCAGGCGCGCACGCAGTCGCCATGACCGATGCAGCCGACTTCGCAGGTCCGTTTGCCGCTGAAAAGCGCGGCCTCGGCCTGGCAGGTGGCCACTCCGATGTAGAAGAACTTGTTTTCGGCACGGTCCCCGCCGGTGCAGGGATTGAAGGATTTCAGCGGTTCGAGCGATCCGACCTCCATCCCCATGACCGCGGCAGCCTTCTGGGCGGATTCCATGCCGCCGACGACACACACGCTGGGCTTGGTTTTGCCGTGGACCACGGCCGCCGCTGCGGCCGAGCAGCCGGCAAACCCGCATCCGCCGCAATTGGCTCCCGCGAAGCAGGCTTCCACTTGGGCGATGCGCGGGTCTTCGTACACATAGAAAACGCGGGACGCAATGCTCAACAGGATGCCGCAGCCCGCTATCATAGTCGATATTATGGATGAGGTTGCTGAGGTTCAGGCCGCCACGGAGCGCAAACGTTTAAAGGCTGCGCCGGCCGACCATACGAAAGAACGGTTTATGGCTGCACGACGGAAATTTTCCATAGCAGGTCGCTATGCGGATTGCAAGGTATTTGTGCCGGGGGCGGATTCTCCGCAGGC
>JALOPB010000080.1 GCA_025454115.1 Desulfobacterales bacterium
GGTCTGGATTACGAGGATGCGATGCTCGAGCCCTATCAAGAGTTTCTGAGGTTCAAGAAGCATCCGCTGATCGCCGACATCATCCGCGGCGGCAAGGTGTTGCAGCAGGGGGCCAAGACCCTGGCCGCGGGCGGCTGGTACACCCTGCCGCAGCTGGCCGTGGACGGAGCGGTCTTTGTCGGCGACAGTGCGTCGATGCTGAATGTGCAGCGGCTGAAGGGCATTCACACCGCCATGAAATCCGGCATGCTGGCGGCCGAGACAATCCTGGCGGCCGTCATGAAGGACGATGTTCGTGCGGCGGTTCTCGATGACTACCGTGCCAAACTGGAGGGTAGCTGGATTCGCGGCGAGCTTTATGCGGCCCGGAATTTCGGCCAGGCGCTGTCGCAGAAAGGTGTTGCCAAGTTCATTGCGCTGGGCGCTCAGTTCGTCAGCGGCGGCCGCGGGTTCGTCGATCCGATGAAGATCCACGCCGATGCCGACACGCTGAAACCGGGTTCGTTAAGACCGCCGACCCAGGTCCAGGATCTCGACGGTACGCTTTATCTGGACAAGCTCACCGGCGTTTACCTATCGGCTACCAAGCACGAAGAAGACCAGCCTTGCCATCTGATCATCCCCGATGGGAATTTGTGCGTCACGCGTTGCTGGGAGACGTTCCGCAGTCCCTGCACGCGGTTTTGCCCCGGACAGGTCTATGAAATGGACACGACCGAGGAAGGCCAGCCGCGCCTCAAGTTGAACCCTTCGAACTGCCTGCACTGTAAGACGTGTGAGATCAAAGACCCCTTCAAGAATATCATCTGGACCTGCCCCGAAGGGGGCGGCGGGCCCGGTTACTCGATTGTCTAAACGCTTCATGTCTTGGAGGGTAAACGTGGACAAAGACACGATCGAAAAAACGAAGAAGACGGCCGAGCTTTACTTCAAAGGCGTCGCGGACGAGCGACCCTTTGATCTGTGGAAGTCTTTCGATAAGGAGCTGGCCAAGGACCTTTCCCTTTTTATCACCGGCCAGATGTATGCCCGCGAAAAGATCCCCCACCGGACCCGGCAATTGATCACGGTAGCCTGCCTGACGGTGCTCTCCCGGTTGGATGAGCTCAAGCTTCACATCCAGGCGGCGCTGAACGTCGGTTGCAGCCCGGCGGAGATCGCCGAGGTCATCTTCCAAACCTTCGTTTACGGCGGCATGCCAGCCACCAACCAGGCGTTGAAGACCCTGCGAAGCGTATTGATCGAAAAAGGCCTCTGGAACGAGTAACCTCTTGACGCCCCCCACTCCGTCAAGATTTTAAACCAATCAGCTCGCCTTGTTTACGGGTGATCCAGGGGTAGGGCGAGCCCGTGCGGATGGTGTTCTGCAAAAAGTCAGGGTCTGCCCGGCCCGCCATCAAGCTCGATCAATCGCTCAAGCCATATGGAGAGCGGGCATGGAAAACAACGGTCTGCGTAAAGCGATGCGTTACCGCTGGGCGATCTTCTGGGTTCTATCCGGCGGGTACGTTTTGGTTTACTTCCATCGCCTGTGCCCGGCCGTCGTAGCGGTGGACATGATGCAGGACTTGAAGACCGGCGGAACCTTGACAGGGCTTCTGTCGGCGGCTTACTTCTATCCGTATGCGCTGATGCAGTTGCCGGCCGGCCTGCTTTCGGATTCGTGGGGGCCGCGCAAGACCATCACCATCTTTTTCGGGGTGGCATTCGGCGGTTCGGTTTTACTCGGCTATGCGCCTTCGGCGTTCTGGGCCGTGGCCGGCCGGACGTTGGTTGGAATCGGTGTGGCCATGCTCTTCGTGCCGACCATGAAGATTCTCGCCGAATGGTTTCGCGTGCGTGAGTTCGCTCTCATGACCGGCATTCTGATGGCTATCGGCGGGCTGGGATCTCTGATCGCCGCCGCTCCTCTGGCGGGGCTCAGCGCTTGGATCGGGTGGCGCATGTCGTTTGTCGTGGTGGGAGCGCTTACGCTGGCCCTGGCGGCACTGGTTTGGGTGATCGTGCGCGACCGGCCCCAGGAACTCGGTTGGCCGTCGCCGGCCGAACACCTGCAGTCCATGCCCGACCCCATCGCGCTTCGCAATGCCGTCCGCCGGGTGATCGGATGCACGGCCTTCTGGCCGCTGGCCGCCTGGTTTTTCTTTGACTGCGCCGTGTTCTTTTCATTCGGTGGCCTGTGGGGCGGTCCCTATCTGATCCAGATTCATCATCTCAGCCGGGAGCAGGCCTCGCACGTTCTATCCATGCTGGCCGTCGGGATGATCGTGGGCAGTCCGCTTTTAAGCTATGCGTCCAACCGGATCTTCAAGGCCCGCAAGCCGGTCCTGATCATCTCCAGCCTCGTTACGGTCCTCCTCACCGCCCTATTGGCGTTTCGGACGGGCGCGGTTTCGACGAGTACGCTCTATGCGCTATGCTTCGGGCTGGGGATGTTTTCAAGCGCCGTGGTGGTGATCGGCTTCACCAGCAACAAGGAGCTTTTCCCGGTCCAGATGGCCGGGACCGCCACCGGCTTGGTGAACCTGTTTCCGTTTGCGGGCGGCGCCGTCTTTCAACCCGTTCTCGGTCATCTGCTTGAAGCATCGGGACGGACGGCTGACGGTGCGTTTACCCTGGACGGTTACCAGCAGGCGTTTCTGGCGTTGTTCGGGTGTTCCCTGGTCGCTTTGGCGGCCAGCTGCATGGTTCGGGAATCCATTACGCATCGATAGCACAAGGAGAAGGGTTTATGAAACTGAAACAGATCGTGGTTTCCATTGAAAATGCGCCGGGCCGGCTGTTTGAAGTGACCGAAGCCCTGGGCAAGGCTGGCATCAACCTGAGAGCGCTCAACCTGGTGGATACGGGGGCTTTCGGACAGCTGAGACTTCTGGTGTCCGACGTGGCAAAAGCCCGGCGGGTATTGATGAAATTGCAGATTCCCGCTTATGTCAATGACGTCGTCGCCGTTGAAATCGAGGACCGGCCCGGCAGCCTCGCCCGCCTGCTCAAGCCGTTGACCGAGGCCAACGTCAACGTCGTGTTCATGTACGCCTTCCTGCGGTTTGCGTCCGGCAAGGCGGTCATGATCTTCCGGTTCAGCGATAATGATCGAGCGATTGCGGTGCTCCAAGCTAACGGGTTGAAGCTGCTCGATGCCGAAAGTTTCGGCATCCTCGAAACCGAAAGTTAACTCCGGGTTTAAAGGAGCCGCGATGGCTTCCGTAAAAACCAGAAAGTCGGCTTCGACTGCGGGCCTGCGCCCGGCAGGGATTCGTTCGTCCGCCGTCCGGCCGCAAAAAAAGACGACGCGCGTGCAGGAGGAGCGCTATCGGGTTTTGATCGAAGACGTCGCGGACGGGTTTTTCGAGGTCGGCCTGCGCGGCGATTTCAAGTTCTTCAATGACGCCCTGTGTCGGATTTTCGGCCATCCGCGCCGGGCGATTCAGGATCGGAACTACGCGGAGTTCATGGACGCAGAGAATGCCCGGATCGCCTACGAGGCCTTCAACCGGATCTTTCGGGAAGGGGGCAGCGTCGCCGAGATGACCTGGGAGATCATTCGCCCGGATTCTGAACGGCGCTTTCTGGAGATATCCGCCAAGGTGATCACGGATGCCCGCGGTCGTAAGACCGGGTTTCGAGGCATCGCCCGCGACATCACCGACCGGCACCTCGCTCAGAAAGCGTTGCAGGCCTCACAGGCCTGCGCGTTGGAACTGTCCGAAATTAGCCGGCAGGCTGAATTACGCTATCGGGCCTTTCTCAATTTTTTGCCCGATCCGGTCTTCGTCTTCAATCAGGACAGCACGGTATCCTATTTGAACCCGGCCTTCGAAAGAGTGTTCGGCTGGAGTCTTGAGGAGCTCCAGGGGAAAATCATCCCCTTCGTTCCGGAAGATTGCAAAGCCCAGACCCGCGAGGGGCTCGCGCGGCTGTACCGCGAAAAAGTCATCCATAATTTTGAAACCCGGCGCCTGACCAAGGACGGGCGCCTGCTGGACATCGTCATCGACGGTGCCATTTTCTATGACGAGAACCAGAGGCCGGCGGGGCAGGTCATCACGCTGCGGGACGTGACCCAGGACAAGCACACCGCACGCGTCAATCAGGCCCTGTTTCGCATCGCCCGCGCGTTGTATCAATTCCGGACCCTGGACGCGCGCCTGGAGTTCATCACGCGCGAGGTGCGGCAGCTGCTCGACGTCGAGGGCGCGAGCGTGATCCTTCTGGACGAAGATCGGAAAGAGTTTTTCTTCCGCGAGTCCGTCTTTGACAACCTGGATACCGGCCAGCGCATGAAGGAAATCCGGTTCCCCGTCGACAAGGGCGTCGCGGGAGAAGTGGTTCGAAGCGGCAAGCCGCTGATGGTCAACGACACCTCGCAAGACCCGTTCTTTTTCGCCCGGGTGGATGAAAAGGCCGGTTACCGTACGCGCAGCGTGCTGGATGTTCCATTGGTCACGCAGGAACGCATGATCGGCGTTCTGTGCGCCGTGAACAAGAAAGACGGACCTTTTACGGAAAGCGACCTGGCGCTGCTTTCGACCCTGGCTAACCTTGTGTCGCTGCCGATCGAAAACGCCGGCATCAACGAGGCGCTGGAGCGTTCGCTTCAGGCGGTCAAGAGCCTGAACCGCGCCAAGGACCGCGTGATCCATCACCTGTCCCACGAACTCAAAACACCGCTGTCGGTGCTGTCCGCATCATTGAATTTGTTGGCCAAGCCGCTGGCCGCGCTGAGCAGCGGTGGGCGATGGGAGACCACCCTGGATCGCGCCCGGCGCAATCTTCAACGCCTCCTGGACATGCAGTATCAAATCGAAGACCTGTTGCAGGAAAAGGACGTAACGCCGCATCGCATGCTGTCGGCGCTGTTGGACCAGTGCACCGACGAGTTGGAGGCGCTGGCGGCCGAAGCATTCGGAGAGGAAAGCGTTACCGAGCGGTTGCGGCGCCGCATCGACTGGATTTTCGGGCCGCGAGACGCGCACCCCGAAAATATAAACCTCATGCGGTTTACGGGCGAATCCGTCAAAATTCTCAAACCCCAATTCGAGCACCGCCGGGTGCGGTTGGAGACCCGCCTGGAAGATACGCCTCCGGTGTTCATTCCGGCCGACGTGCTGGGCAAGGTCATCGAAGGATTGGTCCGCAACGCGGTGGAAAACACCCCGGACGGTGGCGACGTTCGGGTCACCGTCCGCAGGGGATATGCAGGGCCGGAACTTGAAATCCAGGACAGCGGGATCGGCATCACCGTGGAAAACCAGCACCTGATATTCGGTAATTTTTTCACAGCCTATGAACCGCTGCAATACTCTACCCGTCGTCCATACGATTTCAAGGCCGGCGGGAAGGGCTTCGACCTGTTGCGCATGCAGATGTTCGCTGAGCGCTACGGGTTCAAGATTCTCATGAACTCAACGCGCTGTCGGTTCATTCCCAACGAGAAGGACGAATGTCCGGGGGATGCCGGCAAATGCGGTCATTTGAGCCACCCCGACCAATGCAGCGAAACCGGCGGCACCACCGTCACCGTCCGGTTCGCCGCCGCGGCGGACCCGTTGCCGGCAACATCTTGATGCGCTCACCTTCAATCGGCGGAGGAGAGTCCGGAATGAATGCTTCCAACGATAGACCATCTCGAACCACGGCGGCGACGTCCGGGTTTTTTCAGGAAATCAGCATCGAGTTCCTGATTCATGAGCTCAAGGATCCGATCGCGATCATCGAAACCGGTCTGCGCACGGTGCTGGAAAAGCAGGATAAATACGGACCGCTTACCACCAAGCAGTCCAACACGCTGCTGCGCAGCCTGCGCAACACCCGCAAGGCCTGGGGGATTCTGAACAACCTGCTGGAAATCGGCCGATCCGAATCCGGCTGCCTGGTCTGCTGTCGCTTTACGGCGCTCACCTCGCTGCAGCAGGCGCTCAAGGATGCTTTGGAGACCGTGACCGGGCCGGCCTCTGAAGCGATCGGCAAATATCAGGTCGAAGCCGAACTCATTGCTCTGTTGAACCGCAACGGCATCTTCCTGCACCTGCCGACCGCAGCAGCGGCCATCGAGATGTTCCAGGATGAGACCAAGTTTCGCCAGATCGCCGGCAACCTGTTTAAGAACGCGCTGCATCATCGCCGGCAGCGGATCGACGTGAACATGGACGTTCAGGACGACCGGTTGGTGGTAGCGGTCATCGACGACGGTCCGGGGATCGAGCCCGACCACCATGAGCTGATTTTTAAACGCTACACTCAGGTTAAAGAATGTTCCATGGTCGAGCGCAAGGGCCATGGAATCGGGCTGGCCGGGTCGCTGATCATGGCCCGGTCTCTGGGCGGTGATATCGAGGTCAGCAGCCGCAAGGGTGCGGGAGCGACATTCCGCCTGACGTTGCCGCTGAAAATGGAACCGTCTTAACCCCTCCACCCGCAATGGATCAGACGGCAGCCGACGAGCGCTGCCACAAGCAAGGAGATCGCAGATGGCGGATAAAAAATCCTACCTCAAGGGCAAGCATGTGCTGGTTGTGGATGATGAGAAAGACATTTTAGACACCATCGCAGACATTCTGGAAGACGCTCATGTGGACCGGGCGGCCGATTATGAGACAGCTTCCCGCAAAATCAGGGAGAATCGCTACGACCTCGCGGTTCTGGACATCATGGGCGTCAACGGGCTGAAGCTGCTCGAAGAGACGGTCGAACGGAACATTCCCACCGTTATGCTGACCGCGCATGCCATCAACCCGGAGACCCTGATGGAATCCATACGCAAGGGCGCCATCTCTTATCTGCCGAAGGAAACGCTGGCCGAGCTGGAAGATTTGTTGAACAGCTTGCTGGAGTCTTACGAGAGCGGCGAGCCGCCCTGGAAGCTTCTCTTCGATCGGCTGGGCGGTTATTTCAACAAACGGTTCGGGCCGGACTGGCAAGCCAAGGATCAGGAGTTCTGGTCGGCGTTCAGCCGTACATACCAGATCGGCAAGGGGATTCAGGAACGGTTGAAGCACGATCCCAAGATTCTGGACAAGGGCATATAGGACTCAATTTCTATAATTGCATCCGTCAGGATGCAGTTATAGAAAGGGGATGGGTTTTCCGGTGCGGAAAGCTAGCGCCTGGCAGACCGCGATCAGCCGGCCGTCCGCATCGCCGACGCGGATGTCATAGGTCGCGGTGCGCTTGGTCTGGGCCACGCGCCGGGCCTCGGCCCACAAACGGGCTCCGGGCTCCGGGCTGGCGATGTACGTCACGTTGACGTTCATGGCCACCGCCACGGTGCCGTCAGTCTGGGCCGCCGTCTCGAAGGCCTCATCGATCAGCCCGAACACGGCCCCGCCGTGCGCACGGTCGTAAATGTTGCTCTGCCGCGCGGGGTCGTATGTCATTTCTTCCCAGGACTTGGGCGAAAGGTTCCCGCTTTACGGCACTGGCTATGGCTTCTCTGATTTTATCATCCATCGGCACACCCCTTGAACTTTCTCATAGCAGAAGAGCGATTCGACGGCAATCCGATCGGGTTTCCGTTTGCCCTCCTTATCGCTTCTAAGCTCAATCGCGCTGTTGCGTTCGCAATGCCTTGCCATGCAAGAACAAGCGGTTACGTCGCTTGCGGTATCTTTTATGATCGTTCGTTAAGCCGACCCCAGGGCCGAACCCATATCAACTGTGTGGGTCTGACCCGGCCTCCTGAAATTTAGTTTGGCTTTGGCTAGAGAGATCTGGATAAAATTTAAGGCCAATAATGGAACGGTGGGATGAGTCGAAAGCACACCCCATGATCCTGACAATTCAATAGCGTGAGCAATCCGTATAGAGCCACCAAGTCTTTTCAAACCTATCGTTCTTATGCTAAGGTCCTTGGCGGTTTCCAGTTGTGCCGATGATCCATAGTCCCCCCACCCCCTTTTGTTCCTGAAGCTGGCCCAGCGAAGCCTTTCTCCGTTGAAGCAGGAAAACAGGGGTGGCGTTGCCGGTCATTAAATGGAGCCGTTTTGTTTAATCGGTATAATCATATGCGCTCTCCTTCGGCAAGGAGCCCGAAATGGCATTTTCCCTATCCAGATTTTTTGAAACCAGGCGGGATGAGATCATCGAGGTATGGGTTCAGCGGCTGAAGAGCGAGGTCGGTGATCAATATGCAGCCAGACCGCGGAAAGAGCTGCAGGGGACGGTCAGCGACGCCTATGACTCTGAAGTGGATATAATGCTCTTGGGAGATTATAGAAAAATCGATGCGTTTATCAACAAGATCACTCAAATGCGACTTGAGGCGGGTTTTAAACTTTCTGATGTCCAGAAGGCCTTTGAGCTGTTCCGCAACATTACAATCCCTCTGCTCGTTGACCACACCACTTTATCGGAATTTTCGGACATCCTATTTCGCTTGAACCATTGCCTGAGTTATACCATCCACCGTTTCAGCGATTATTTTCAGTCCATGCACGAAAAGAAAATCCTTGAACACAACCGGCGTCTTGAAGAAAAAGTGCGGATGCGAACAGCCGCTTTGCGGGAGTCTGAGCTGAAATACAAAACCCTGGTGGAGGAGATTAACGACGGATACTTTGTGGTTCAGAACGGGACGATAATTTTCGCCAACAGGGCATTTTGCCGAATGCATGGTTATGACAGAGGAGAGGTGGTCGGCAGAAAATTCTACGATTTCGTCGCCCCTCTGGATCGAGAAAAATTTATCGGAATTGGCATCGACGGTTATAGAAAGAAGAACCGACCCAAGACGTTCGAATATCTGCGGCTGATGAAAAACGAAGATAGCTTTCCAACGGAGATACTGTCCAAAGTCACGCTTTATGATAACTTTCCATCCAATATCGGTATCTGCCGGGACATCACTTCGCGTGTGCTGATGGAAAAAAAGATCCGGGAAAGTGAGCGGTTGGCCTATATCGGGCAGATTACGACTTCCCTTTCCCATGAGATCCGAAATCCTCTGTCCGCCATCAAAATGAATTTGCAGATTCTGGGGAAAAATAAGGGAATCAAGGGAAACGATCAGCGCCGCATCCAAATCTCTGCCCAGGAAGTGGATCGGTTGGAGGGCATCCTGGAGGAATTGCTGGACTTTGCCAAACCGCTTCAGCTCAAATCCGAAACAACTCAAATTAACGATATCCTATCGCTCTCCTTAGAACTGCTAGAGATGAAATTTATTGAGAAGCGGATGAGCATCGTTCCCGATTTTGACAGAAATCTTCCGAAAATCGACGCCGATGGGGAAAAACTTGGTCAGGCCTTTTTCAATGTCCTGCTCAATGCGCTTGAAGCATCCTCTTTGGGTTCCAAAATTGAGATTCAATCTTTTGGCGACAGAGAAGCGGGTACCATCCGGGTAACCATCGCCGATGAAGGGCACGGAGTTTCCCAAGAGAATGTGTCCGAAATCTTTAAACCGTTTTTCACCACCAAAAGCAGTGGAACCGGGCTTGGGTTAAGTAACGCAAAACGAATCATCGAGGCACACGGCGGCAGGATCAATGTGGAAAACCGTCATCCTTCCGGAGCATACTTCAGCATCGTCTTGCCGGAAAAGGAGAATCAGCGGACCCGTGGACAAAATATTGGTGATTGACGACAAACATTCCATTCTCGAATCTCTTGAGATGTTCCTGACCGAAAAAGGCTATGAGGTTTTGAAAGCCGATACAGGCACCTTAGGGATCGAGCTGTATCATAGGCATCATCCGCACTTGGTGATTCTTGACATCCGTCTTCCCGACGCGGACGGTATCGAGCTACTTGAGAGCATTCAGCGGGAAGAAAATCCCGCAAAGGTGATCATGATTACCGCATTTCAGGATATGGAAACCACGATCAAGGCAATGAAGCTAGGCGCCTATGACTATATTCACAAACCTCTGGATGCCGACAAAGTCGAAAAGGCGGTTGAAGGCGCCCTCTATACGCTGAAAACAGATCGCAAAACACAGTTGGTCTCTGAGATGACCCAGCCTTCGAATAAGGAGGTTGTTATCGGGAAAAGCGACCAGATGCGCAAAATATTCAAAACGATCGGCATGGTGTGTCAGAATCGTGCCCCGGTGCTCATTCAGGGTGAAACTGGAACTGGAAAGGAGCTGATTGCACGGGTCATCCATCGCAACAGCCTGTTATCCAATGAGCCATTTGTTACCTTCGATTGTTCGGCGGTGGTGGAATCGCTATTGGAAAGCGAACTGTTCGGGCATGAAAAAGGAGCATTCACTGGGGCTCACCAGATGAAAGAAGGGAAAATAGAACTGGCGGGAAACGGGACGCTGTTTTTAGATGAAATCGGAGAACTCCCCATGATTATGCAGCGAAAATTTCTGGGATTTCTCCAGCGCCATGAATACGATCGTGTGGGAGGGAAGCAACCCCTTCAATCCCGTTGCCGAATTATCGCAGCCACCAATCGGGAACTCGCCGATTTGGTCCGAAAAGGGCAGTTTCGCCAGGACCTTTTCTTCCGCTTGAAAGTGGTCATGATCCGCGTGCCGCCGTTGGTGGAGCGATTGGAAGATATCCCCGACTTGGTCAACCATTTCCTTCAGAAAATAAACCGGGAACTGGGTACCGGCATCTATAACCTGGAAAATGGGGTCCTGAGCAGGCTTGCCGGGCACGATTGGCCAGGAAACGTCCGCGAGCTTGAAAATGTCCTTGTGGAGGCTGTCGTGCGCTCAAGGGGCAAAGTCATTCTTGAAGGCGAAATCCGAAAGATCCTTTCATCCAATGCTCATACAGACGCTTCGGGCCTTTCAGCCTTTTCCCTGCCTTATCTGGAAAAGGAGCATATTCGGAACACTCTCAACCGGTTCAACTGGAACCGGACGAAGACCGCCCAGGTGTTGAAAATTTCGCTCCCCACACTCAGAAAAAAAATCAGAGACTACGGAATTGCCCATTCGACCGCTTCCGCTCTTGGAGACTAACACCGAGCAATTCTGACGAACTCGTCAATTTTGATGAAAATTCCTTTCCGTGCATGAAAATTACTTTCATACTTCCGTCATCTAATCAGCGCTCCTGAATTTGGGATCCTTATATAGTCCTTATAATAACAGTTTGTTACGTGTTTTATTCTATCCAGCTGCATTTGGCACGATTATCGCTAAATTCTTTTCATTTTATTATTCGATTATATACAATCAATAAAATTTAAAATTGTATTCGATGCTATAGCGACCGACAGCAATCCAGATAGAAATGTTTTTAGATTATAGTTTCCAATAGTTCGAGCTATTTTGATTTTGCAACTAGCTATATTTTGATGTATAGGCAAGCTGTTATTTATCGGTTTTTCCCTTATGCCGTTTATCCAAGACGCGGTACACCTCTAAAATAAGGAGGAACAACATGATGAAAACGAGAAATGGTAAATTGCTGATGGTCTTGGTGGCATCGGCGCTTTTTGTGTTTTCCAGCGGCAATCTTTTTGCTCAGCAGCCCATCGTGCTGGGCTGCCCGCTGTCCACCGCCTTCCTCTACGGCTGGGCGGCCGAACGCGGGTTCACGCTGGCGGTGGAGGAAATCAACGCCGCAGGCGGGGTGCAGGTGGGGGCCGCCAAGCGGCCGCTCAAAATTGAGGTCATCGACACCCGCGACTTGGAGCCGGGCGTTCCGGTGAGCGAGGCCCTGCTGGCATTGGAAAAGCTCATCCTAGACAAGAAAGCCGACTTCATCGTCGGCGGGCCGGTGCGCTCGGAAGCGGCCCTCGCGGCCATGCCGCTGCTGTCCAAGCACAAGAAGGTATCGATTCTCACCACCGGTTCGCTGACCCCGAACTACCATGCCATGATCGCCGAGCAGTACGACAAGTTCAAATACTGCTTCCGCATCCACGGCGAAGCCAAGAACCTCGTGGGGGAGATATTCGCCAACTTCGCCCAACTCAAGGAGAAGCACGGGTTCAACAACCTCTTCATCATGGCCCAGGACGTCAGCCACGCCCGCGGGGCCGCCGAGCTCGTCAAAAAGCTCGCCACCGACAAGGGCTGGAACGTGACCGGTCTGGAGATCTACCCGACCGGGGCAACCGATTTCTCCCTGGGGCTGCTCAAAGCCAAGGATACCAAGACCGAGATCATCAACATCTGGATGGACATGCCGGAAAGCGCGATCCTGCTTAAGCAGTGGTACGACATGAAGGTGCCCGCCCTGCCGTTCGGCTCCACCCTGGCCGCCGCGGAGCAGCCCGGTTTCTGGAAGGCAACCGACGGCAAGGGTGAATTCACGCTCTGCAACGTGGTCAACGCAGGCAACGCGCCCTCCAACGCCACCGACTGGACGATGAAGTTCTTCGACGCCTACGCCAAGCGCTGGAAGGTCGAGCCCGAGGGGCTGGGCTCATCCAGCAGCTACATGGCCGTCTACGTGCTCAAGGATGCCATCGAGCGCGCTCAGAGCCTGAACTCCGACAAGGTGGTCGCCGAGCTCGAAAAAACCGACCTCATGGGCGTCTACGGCCGGCTGCGCTTCGATCCCAAGAGCCACCAGGTCATCCCCGCCGCGGACCCGAAGGAAGGCGCCGTGGGCAGTATCCTGCAGTGGCAGGCCGGCAAGCGCGTGGTGGTCTACCCCAAGAGCATCGCCATGGGTGAGATCCAGCTGCCGCCCTGGATGAAAAAGTGAAGGACCTGAATGGATATTTTAATCTACGGTACCATCAACAGCGTGACCCTGGCGCTGTACGCGCTCGGCTTCGCTCTTGTCTACGGCGTCAGCCGGCTGCCCAATTTCGCCCACGGAGCGATTTACGTGCTGAGCGGATTCATCGCCTGGAGCGCCTTCAACACCCTGGGACTCAATTACCTGCTCAGCATCGTATTGACGATGCTCATCACGGCGCTGATCGGCTCGGCGATCTATATGCTTTTTCTGATCCGGGTGCGGGGGATGGCGATATCGGAGATCATCGCCTCCTACGCCATCGCACTGGCCATCCTGGAGGGTCTGCGCTGGAAAGGGTTCAAGGGCATGACCTATACCCTGCCGGTGTTCATCGAGGGCAGCACCTCCATCGCCGGCGTTTCGGTCGACTACCAGCGGCTGCTGGTGGTGGGCGTGGGGGCGGCGCTGGTCGCCTTTCTATGGGTCTTCACCCACCATACGCGCATCGGGCTGGCGCTGCGGGGGATGGCCCAGGATGAACGAGCCGCGCTCATGCTGGGGATCGATTCCGACGTCATGGCCGTGGTGGCGATGGGCCTGGGGTCCATGCTGGCTGCTCTGGCCGCACTCATGCTGCTCCCCCTCGGCAACATCGTCGTGGAATCCGGGTATAACGTGCTCATCCTGGCCATCGCGGTATGCATTGTCGGGGGCATCGGCAGCTGGGCCGGCGCCGTGATGGCCGCCTTCCTGATCGGGTTCGCGCAAATTTTGACCGTTGTCTACCTGGGGGCGCATTATCAAATGGTCGTGGCTCTGCTGGCGATCATCCTGACCCTGATTCTGAAGCCCTCGGGGCTTTTCGGCCAGCAGAAAGAACTGGAGGAACGGGTATGAGCGCGGAAGCCCAATCTCGCCGCAGGGAACGCATCGACCGCGGCATCAAGGTCCGCACGGCCGGGCTCTACGCCCTGATGTCCTGGCGGGAGCTGACCTATCTGATCCTGCCCCGGCTTTTGCTCATCGTGGGTCTGCTCGGCCTGCCGATGGCAATGCCCGGCATGTACTGGGAACGGGTGATCTCGATCGTCTGCATTTATGCCCTGCTGGCCATCGTGTTCGATTTTCTGGCCCATTTCGTGGGACTGGTTTCATTGGGGGGCGCCTTTTTCGTCGGAACCGGCGGGTACTTGTCGGCGATATTAAACGTCAAACTGGGACTGGCGCCGCTGGTTTGCGTGCCGGCGGCGACCGTGTTGGGCGGTGCGGTATGCACGCTGCTGCTTCTGCCCTGCCTGCCGCTCCGGGGGGTGTACTTCGCCATCGTCACGTTGATGTATCCGCTGCTGCTGGCGCGCGTAATCGAGGCGCTCAACATACTGGGCGGGACCGACGGCATCATGGGCATCGACAGCTTCCCCAGCGCCTGGATCGAGCAGTATCTGGTGATTGTCCTGGTGCTGGTCTTTCTTTTCGGGCTGCGGCGGCTGGTCAACACCGATCTCGGGCTGGTGTTGCGGGCCGTCAAGGACAACGACCAGGCGGTCCGGGCCTCGGCCATGAACGTCACCTTTTATAAGGCCCTGGGGGTCTTCATCGGGGCCTGCATCGGCTGTCTGGCCGGCGCCTGCCTGGTTCATATCTACATGTGGGCCGGCATTTCCACCTTCGCCTTGGATTTTTCGGTGCTGCCCATCGCGGCCACGGTCATCGGCGGCAGCGGCACGCTGGTCGGCCCGGTGCTCGGATGCCTCATTCTGGTGCCGGTTTCCGAACTGCTGCGGGATTTCGGCACGCTGCGCATCGTGTTCTATTCACTGATCCTTCTCGGCTTTACCGTCTTTCGCAGCGAAGGACTGATGGTGTTCGGCCAGCGCAAATACCATCAGTTTGAAAGGTGGAAATCCATATGACCGGCCAACCGATTCTGCAGGTCCAAGAGGTGACCAAAACCTTCGGGGGAATCATTGCGCTCAACCGGGTGAGTTTTGAGGTGCGCGAAGGTGAAATTTTAGGAATCATCGGCCCCAACGGATCCGGCAAGACCACGGTGGTCAATTGCATCACCGGGTTCGTCAAGGCAACGTCCGGTCGAGTTCTCTTTCGAGGCAAGGACATTACCGCCCGGCCGCCCCACCAAATTGCCGGCCTGGGGGTCACGCGCACTTTTCAGATCATGCGCCCCTACTACAGCCTGCCGGCCTACAAGAACCTGGTGATCCCGCTGTTTTCCCCGCGGGCGCGGCGCACCGGCGGGTGGCGGGGTGGCGGTCGCATGGGCGACCGCAACACGGTCGGCATCGACATCCTGGAGGAGATCGGGTTCGAACGCGACTCGTACGTGCCTTACAAGGTGACGTCCACCCTGCCCACGGGATATCTCAAACGCCTGGAACTGGCGCGTTGCCTGGCATTGAAGCCTGAGCTGATCATCTGCGATGAGGTATTCTCCGGGCTGAGCATGAGTGAAATCGCCAGCATGGTGCCCCTGATCGAGCGCCTGCAAATGGACGGGATTACCCTGATCATGATCGAGCACCGGCTCCGGGAGCTGTTTCAGGTGGCCAATCGGGTGATGGTGCTCAATTTCGGCGAAAAACTCGTGGAGGGCAGCTCCGAGGAAGTGATGGCCGACGCGCGCGTCCGGGAGGCCTATTTCGGTTCCGAGTCGGTCGAAGAGGTGATGATCCATGCTTGAAGCCTCCGGCCTGATGGTGTTCTACGAGAACATGCTGGCGCTGAACAACGTAAGCATCCGCTGCGCCTCGGATCAGATCATTGGGGTGTTCGGTGCCAACAGCGCCGGCAAGTCGACATTGATGTATGCGCTGTCCGGCATCATGCTCGATATCCGAAAGAAAGAAGAGATGTCCGGCGGTGAGCGCATCACCCTGTCCGGCAGCATTCGCTTCGAGGGACGCGAACTGATCAATCTAAAACCGAGCCGGCGGGCCCGGGCCGGCATCGTACTGTGCCCGGAGCGCCGCCGGATCTTCAAGGAAAGCACCGTTCTCGAGAATCTGAAGATCGGCGGATATCTCGCGACGCCCCGCCAGGCGGCCGAAACCCTGGACTTCGTGCTGCGTGTTTTCCCGGCGCTCAACCGGCTGAAAAACCGAGTGGGCGGGTTCCTCAGCGGCGGTGAGCAGCAGATGCTGGCCATCGGCCGGGCGCTGATGGCGCAGCCGAAAATTCTTTTGCTGGACGAGCCGTTGATGGGACTCAGCCCCCTGATGCAGGCCATGCTCATGCGCGCCACCCGCGAGATCCGCGATGAGCGCAAGATCGCCATCATCATCACCGAGCAGTACGCGCGCCCGGTGATCCCCATTGTGGACTATGCCTTCATTCTGGAGAACGGTTCGGCGGTGATGGAGGGGACCCGTCAGGAGCTGATGGACAACCCGGACGTCCGCTCGGCTTACTTCGGAGTATGACCGCTCGTCATAACCCCCCGCCGTGGGGCATGATCCGTTGCAAAGGATGTTGACTCTCTATGCAGACCACTGTCTCTGCCGTTGAAACGGAATTGACCTTCACCCGCTTTGACCGCATGTGCGCCAAGTACCCGGAGCGGCCGGCCGTTGTCTATCTGGGAGAATCCTTTTCCTACCGGCGTCTGCACGATTTGAGCGAGCGCTTCGCGGGTGCCCTGGCGGATATGGGCATCGCGAAGGGCGATCGCGTGATGATTTACATCGCCAACTCGATTCAATGGGTGATCGCTTTCCTGGGCGTCCAAAAAATCGGCGCCGTCGTCGTGCCGGTCTCTCCGATTTACACATCCCATGAAATTACCTACATGATCCGGGATTGCGGCGTCCAGGCGGTCATCTGCATGGACACCAACTTCGGCTACGTCCAGGAAGCGGTGGCCCAGACCGGCGTCCGGCACGTGATCGTGACGAACCTGGCCGATCTGCTGCCGTTATGGAAGAAGGCGCTGGGTCGGCTGTTCGACAAGATCCCCACCGGGAAAGTCAATTGGGGGCCGACCGTGCACCGGTTCCGCTCTCTGCTGCGGCACAGCCCGGCCGCAGCGGCAGTTGCCATCGATCCCAAAACGGATCTTTCCTATATCCTTTACACCGGGGGCACCACCGGCTTCCCGAAAGGCGTTCCGGGCACGCATGTCGGGATGACATCCTACGTCAACGACGTCACCGAGGACGTGGCGGCCGAGCACCTGCTCGAAGGCGGTGACACCTATATTGCGGTCAATCCCCTGTTTCACATCATGGCCCTGGGCCTGTTCATGGCCATCGGACTGAACAAGGGGAACTGCACCGTCCTCATGCCCATACCGGAAGTGGATTCGATCCTGGAAAGCATTCAGCGCCGAGGCGTCCGGTGGCTGCTGGGGGTTCCGGCGCTTTATCGGATGATCCTTGAAAACGACCGCATTGAGCGCTACAATCTGCGGTCCCTGAAATACTGCTTTTGCGGGGGCGATGTCCTGCCGGAGGAAGTCAAGCTGCGCTGGCGGGAACGCTGCGGAGTTCCGATCTACCAGGTCTATGGATCCACCGAAGTGGGGCATGTGGCTTACAGCCGCATCGGCCAGGAACCCAGTCCGCGGGCCATCGGGTTTCCCTTGAAAAGCCGCTGGTGCCTGGTCGTGGATCCCGAAACGCTGACGCCGGTGGCTCCGGGGGAAAGCGGGGAGCTGCTGGTAACGTCCCCCTATACGCTGAAGCAGTATTTCGACAAGCCCGAAGAAACCCGCCGGGCATTTGTCGAAGTCAACGGCCGGACGTGGTGCCGCATGGGCGACTTCGTGAGCGCCCTGCCCTCGGGGGAGCTGATTTATGTCGAGCGTTCGGCGGACATCATCAAGCACAAGGGCTACCGCGTATCGGCCTCGGAGGTCGAGGCCGCGCTGCAGGACCATCCGACCGTGGTCGGGGCTTGCGTGGTGGGTATTCCGGACCCCAAGGTGGGGGAGCGGATCAAGGCCATTGTCGTGCTCAAGGAAGACGCCCGCGGGGTGGGCGGCACCGAATTGATGCGGTGGTGTCGGGAGCGGTTGGCCGCTTACAAG
>JALOPB010000081.1 GCA_025454115.1 Desulfobacterales bacterium
AATGAATCATCGGCAGAAACGGATTCCAATCGAGCGAGTCCCCGAATTCGTGCAGGATGGTGACTCCGTATGGCTCGGAGGATGGACGGTGGTCCGCAAGCCGTTCGCCATGGCGTATGAACTCATCCGGGCCGGCAAGAAGAATCTGCACCTAGTTAACAACCCGGGCGGACCCGAAACCGACCTATTAGTGGGCTGCGGCTGCGCCGCAAAAACCGAAACTAACTATATCGGTCACGAGCTCTTCGGCCATCCCTACAACTTCAGGCGGCGGTTTGAAAAGCCGGAGGCCAACCAGGGCTTCCGCCACGACGACTGGACCGTCGCCACCGGCTCGCTGCGGATCATGGCCGGAGCGATGGGCATTCCGTTCATCCCGACCAGATTCCTGCGGGGATCCGATATTCTGAACCCCGAACTGGACGGATTCCGCGATTTGCGCGGCGTCGACCCCAAGGTTCCAAAACGCAAATTCATGATCCTGAAAGATCCATTCTGGGAGGGTGAAGAAGTGGTCTTGATTCCGGCCATCCGCCCCGATGTCTGCCTCATTCACGCTCAGGAGGCGGGTGAAGACGGTACGGTACGGATAACGGGCGGGGTGTTCCTGGACTATTACGCCGCTGTCGCGGCAAAGCTTACGATCGTCTCGGCCGAGAAAATCGTCCCGAGAGAGTCTCTGGAAAGCACCCGGGAGGAGAACGCCATCCCGGGCGAAGCGGTCGATGCCGTCGTCGAAGCACCGTTCGGCGCCCACCCAACGGCCGTTCACGGCTGCTACGACAACGATCCCTGGTGGTTCCGGGACTATCTGAAGGCCTCCAAGAACGAGGACGGCATGCGGAAGTGGACGGAGGAATGGATCTTCGCGCCGGGCTCATTCAAAGGGTATCTGGAAAAAGTCGGTGTGCGGCGCCTCGAAAAAATCACGGCGGAACCGGAACTGTGCTATTCATCGACGATCAAACGACGATTGGACAAGCTGGAGGAGGTGAACTGAGGTGGCCCCCAACTACTCCCGGCTGGAGATGATGGTGGTCGCGGCGAGCCGGCTCCTCTGCGCAAGCGAACGGGTGATAGTGGGGACCGGAATTCCGCTGGTCGCAGCGATCCTGGCCAAGAAAACTCATGCCCGCGACATGGTGATGGTGATGGAAGCGGTCGCCTTCGACAGCGACCCGGAGTCCCTGCCCTTCTGTGTCGCCGACCCGCGGGCCGTCTACCGCACCACCTGGACGCCCACCTCCGCCGAGGTCATGGGCCACTTCCTCCAGAGCGGCAAGATCGACGTCGGCTTCCTGGGAGGTGCTCAGGTGGACCGCTACGGCAATCTCAACTCGACCTGCATCGGCGACTACTGGCAGCCCCGGAAGCGGTTCGAGGGCTCCGGCGGCGCCAGCGACATCGCCTCCCTCGCCAAGCGCACCATCATCATCATGAACCACGAGAAGCGCCGCTTCGTCGATCGGGTCGATTACGTCACCAGCCCAGGATGGAAATGCCGGGCGCTCGACTGGAAATCCGATGTGATGCGCGCCGAGGTAGGCCTGGACGGCGGTCCGCACGCCGTGGTCTCGACTCTCGGCGTGATGAAGTTCGACGAGTCGAGCCGAGAGATGTACGTTGAAACCTATTACGACGACCTGGGGGTCACCGTCGAGGACATCCGGCGGATGACTGAATTCGACATCGACCTGTCCCGCGCTCGGCCGATGAAACCGCCCACGGCTGAAGAACTGACCGTTTTGAGGGAGAAGGTGGACCCGGAAGGAATTTACATGCGGTACTAACACCGGCTGGAATCCGAACGCATAGAAGAAAGGCAAGAGAGCCGGCCGGACTTGCCGGTACCCGACGACAGGAGATACGTTATGTCTGCCAAGAAGAATCCTCTGTTCAACGAGAGCAGCATCCAGCAAATCGAAGCGGACCACGGCGCCTGGTTCGACACGACCTTGGCCCAGGCCGATCGGGCGCTGGAGGGCCGCTTCTTTACGCATTCCGGCATTCCGGTGAAGCTGCTCTTTACGCCGGCCGACATCAAGGATCTAAATTACACGCAGGACCTGGGGTTTCCGGGCCAGGCGCCCTTTGTGCGCGGCGTCTACCCCAACATGTACCGCGGCCGCCTGTTCACGGTCCGGCAGCTGGCGGGGTTGGGCGCACCCGAGGACTGCAACCTGCGGATCAAATACCTACTGGACCACGGGGCCACCGGGGTGAACATCCTCTTCGACTTGCCCACGATTCGCGGCTACAACTCCGACGACCCCGAGGCCGAGGGCAACGTGGGGGCCTGCGGAGCGGCCGTCGACTCGATTTGGGACATCGATGCCTTTTTTAAGGACATCGATCTGGGTCAGGTCAGCACGTCGATCGTCACCCACCTGCCCAGCACCAGCATCGTCATCCCGGGCATGTACTTTGCCGTGGCCGAGCAGCGCGGGACCCCCTGGAGCCGGATCGCCGGGACCTGCCAGAACGATTTCATTATGGAGACCTGCGTGGGCAGCGCACCGGAGATCCTGCCGCCGGCGGCCTCCTTCCGGCTGCAATGCGATGTCGTGGAATGGATCTGCAAGAACGTTCCGCGCTGGAATCCCATCAGCTACAATGGCTACAACCTGCGCGAGGCTGGAACCGATGCCGTGCAGGAGGTGGCCATCGCCATTTCCAACGCCATCGCCACGGCCGAAGAGCTGATCCGCCGCGGCATGCACATCGACGACTTCGCCCCGCGCATGTCGTTTTTTTGGGATCTTCACAACGACTTCTTCGAGGAGATCGCGAAGTGCCGTGCCAGCCGCAAGGTGTGGCACCGCATCATGAAAGAGCGCTTCGGCGCCAAGAATCAGAAGTCGCTGCTTATGCGGTTCCACGTACAGACGGCCGGGGTGACGCTGCCGGCGACCGAGCCGTACAACAACATCGCCCGCTCGGCGCTGCAGGGGCTGGCCGCCGTTCTGGGCGGCTGCCAGTCGCTGCACATCGACTCCTACGACGAGGCCTATTCCGCGCCGACCGAAGAGGCGGCTCTGATTTCTCTGCGGACCCAGCAGATCATCCAGGCCGAAACCGGAATCGTCAACACGGTGGATCCGCTGGCCGGCTCCTACTATGTCGAGTACCTGACCGATCAGATGACCCAGCGCATCCTGGCCGCCATCGGCCAGATCGAGGAGCTGGGCGGGCTGGTCAAGGCGGTTGAGAGCGGCTGGCTGCACCGCGAGATCAGCGCCTACAACTACAAGTACCAGCGGTCCATCGAGACCGGTGAGACCAAGGTGGTCGGGGTGAACTACCAGCCGGCTGAAAAGGAGGCCTGCTGCAGCATCGACGTGTTCAAGTATCCCGAAACCTACACGCGCCAGAAAGCCAAGCTGGAGCGGCTGCGCGGGGAGCGCAATCTCCAAAAGGTCAAGCAATGCCTGGCCGTCATCCGCGACAAGTGCCACAGCGACGAGAATCTCTATCCCCATACGATCGCGGCGGTGAAGAACCTGGCGACCCTGGGCGAGATCGAGGAGGTCTTCCGGGAAGAGTTCGGGCTGTGGGCCTTTCCGCTTTATTGAAACCCGTTTCAAAAGGAAATCATATGGCACGCAAAGTTCGAGTGGTCATCGCCAAGCTGGGGCTCGACATCCATTGGCGGGGCGTTTACCTGGTCGCCCAGTTCCTGAAAGATGCAGGCATGGAGGTCGTCTACCTGGGGAACCAGTTCCCGGAGCAGATCGTGGAGGCGGCTCTGGAAGAGGATGCGGACATCGTGGGTCTTTCCTCCCTCAGCGGGAACCACCTGGCCCTCGGTCCCAAGGTGGTGCGGATGCTCGCCGAAAAGGGGCTGGACCACGTGAAGGTGTACATGGGTGGCGTGATGGCGCCGGACGATGCGGTTGCGCTCGAGAGGGACCACGGTGTTCACAAGGTCTTTCTTCCCGACACGCCCATGGAGAAAATCGTCGAGCACATGTACGCGAGCCTCGGTATCCCGAGGCCTCAACCGCAAGCCTGATACGAATCCGTGCACGAGCTGCCAGCGTTGATTGAAAAATGCCTTCGGGGGGACAAGCGGTCCACCGCCCGGCTGATTTCCCTCATCGAACGGGCGGACCCGGCGGCACCCGTCATCCTCGAGCGGATCTGCCCCCACACCGGCAACGCTTACACCATCGGCATCACCGGGCCGCCGGGGGCCGGCAAGAGCACTCTCGTGGACCGGCTGGTGCAGGCCTTCTGCAGCCAGCAGTATTCGGTCGGAGTCATCGCGGTGGATCCCGCCAGCCCGTTTACCGGCGGAGCGCTCCTGGGGGATCGCGTCCGGATGAAGCATGACCGCGGTGACCGGGATTGCTTCTTCCGAAGCATGAGCGCCGGCAAGGTCATGGGCGGCCTCGCCGGAGCCACGCAGGATGCCGCGCGGGTGCTGGAGGCCAGCGGCCGCCAAATCATTCTCATCGAAACGGTCGGCGTGGGCCAGTCCGAGCTGGACGTCGCAAAGGCGACCGACACGGTGCTGGTCGTCCTGACTCCCGAGTCCGGCGACAGCATCCAGATGATGAAGGCCGGTCTGCTGGAAATCGCGGATATCTATGTCATCAACAAGTCCGACCGCCCCGGAGCCGACAGCCTGTCACGCGCCCTCCAGGCCATGCTCGACCGTAAACCCATGACCGGCGGAATGCCGTGCTGGCGTCCCCCGATATGCCCGACGTCGGCCTCCCTGGGGCAGGGGCTGCCGGAATTATATGGATGCATCTGGAGCCATCACGACCACCTCCGGAAGACCGCGACGCTGGAAGAGCGGCGGAAATCGAGACTCAAAGCGGAACTGCAGCAAAAGATCGAGGAGGAAATAACACAGGTCGTGCGGGAAATACTTCTGGACGAGACCGAGGCGGCCGGCTGGCTGGAAGACCTGTGGGCCCGGAAAGTCGACCCCCTGACTCTGGCGCGGAGGGTCGTGGCCGCACGGTTCCGGTAGGACCGGATCAAAATGTAACCTATAAATATCGCAATGCGATATTAATTATCTTTATACGATATTTAGCTTGACACCCCCACGAGTCCTCTGTATGGGTTGGGTACGGTACACGCAACGAAACGGCGCCGAAACCATCCATGAAAGGGGGGCTTCCATCTTGAAAAAAATCACCATCCATACCCTGCTCGAGAAAAAGAAAACCAAACAGGCCATCACCTGGCTGACGGCCTACGATTTCCCGATGGCCCAATTCGAAGAGAAGGCCGGGATCGACATCATTCTGGTGGGCGATTCCATCGGAATGACCACGTTCGGCTACGATTCCACTTTGCCGGTCACCATGGATCTGCTGATCCCTCACACACAGGCGGTGCGCAAGGGGGCTCCCAACGTTTTCCTCATCGGCGACATGCCCTACATGACCTACCAGGTGTGTCCGCAGGAAGCCGTTCGAAACGCGGGCCGGTTCATGGCGGAGTGCGGCTGTGACGCGATCAAACTCGAGGGCGGCCGCGAGGTGCTCGACACCATCCGAGCGATCATCCGTGCGACCGTGCCGGTCGTCGGTCACTTGGGATTGACTCCGCAGTCCATCGCCATGCTGGGCGGTTTTAAAGCCCAGGGCCGCGATGCGGCTGCAGCGGTCCGTCTGATCGAGGACGCCCAACTGTTGGAAGAGGCCGGGGTGTGCATGATCCTACTCGAAGCGGTCCCGCCGGAAGTCGCCAAGATCGTCACCGAACGAGCCCAGATCCCTATCGTCGGAATCGGCGCCGGTCCACATGTCGACGGTCAATGTCTGATTGTCCACGACATGCTCGGCATGTTTGAAGCCTTCACTCCGAAATTCGTGAAGAAGTATGCAAACATCGGCGGCCAAATTGTTACAGCGCTGAAGGAATTCACCCAGGATGTGGCCCGCGGAGGCTTCCCGGCCGTTGAACACTGCTACAAGATGCCGGAGGCTGAGCTCCTCAAGCTGAAGGAACTGCTCAAGAATAATGCGTAACACCGGCCAAGAGGCCTGATCCGTGGGATTGCGACAATTCAACCTCAATTACGGCAAGAGCGTCGTCTCATTCAGCCTTCCCGAAGAACAAGTGCTGGGTGAGATCGTCGGCCGCACACTTCCGGCGGTCGACCTCGAAACGGCCTATCGACATGCCCTCGAGCACCCGATCGACGCGCCACCGCTCCGCGAACTGGTGCGCCCCGGCGAACGGGTCACCATCGCCGTAAGCGATATTACCCGGGTCTGGCAGCGCAACGATCTCACCCTGCCGATCCTGCTGGAAACCTTAAATGCCGCCGGGGTGACGGATGAGAACATCACCATTGTGGTCGCCGTCGGCGGCCACCGCCTGAACACGGCCGACGAGCATATGGAGATCTGCGGAGGGACCGTCTGCCACCGCGTCAGGGTTCTCAATCACGATGCCCACGACATTGACAATATGGTTTACCTGGGCCGGACCAGCCGGGGAACGAATGTGCGGGTGAGCCGCCTGGCAATGGAGGCTGACCGGCTGATTCTGACCGGCGGGACCATATACCATTACATGTCGGGCTATGGCGGCGGGCGCAAGAGCATCCTGCCGGGGCTATCCTATATCGAAACGATCCGGCAGAACCACGTACTGGGGCTCGCCCCTGAGATCGGTCGCGGGTCGAACCCCCAGTCGGCCTCACGCATCACCCGCGGCAATGCGCTGCACGAGGACATGATGGAGATCGCCGGGTTTGTTCAGCCGGATTTTCTTATCAACATCGTACCGGCTCTCGACGGGGGCGTCGCAGGTGTCTTTTCTGGCAACTGGGCTTCGGCCTGGCATGAAGCAACGCGGCTGGTGGATCGAATTTTTGGCGTCCCCATCCAGACGCAGGCCGATATCGTCATCGCTTCCGCCGGTGGCTATCCCAGAGACATCAACCTTTATCAAACCGGCAAGACGATGGATAACGCCGGTTACGCCATGCGGCCCGGCGGTGTGGCCATCATCCTGGCCGAGTGCTCTCAGGTACGGGACCCAGAGACCTTTTTCAAATGGTTCGGATACGCAAGCAACCGCGACTTGGATGCGGCGCTGCGGGAATGCTTTCATCTGGACGGCTGGGTCGCGCTCAAACAGCTGGAGTGCAACACCAAGGGACGATTCATCCTGGTCACCCGCCCGGAAAATCGACAGGTGCTGAAGCCGACCGGGTTTACCGTTTGCGCCGACATCGAGGAGGCCTTGTCCATCGCCCGCCAGACGTGCTCCGATCCTTCGCCCCGAATCACTGTCATGCCCCAGGCGTCGCTGACGCTTCCCATACTAACGGCGAATCATGCCTGACGACGCCAAGACGGGTAGCACGATCAAATCGCTGGTGAAGGCGTTGCGCCTGCTCAAGGTGTTCACGCCTCAACGCAACGTATGGACGGCGGAGGACATCGTTGTCCAGCTGGGTTACCACAAAAGCTCGGTCCAGCGTATTTTAGCCACGCTGGAAAATGAGGGATTCCTTGCCAAGGTAACGCCTCGTCGCTGCGAGTACCGCCTGGGACCGGACATCTTGTTCCTGGGGAATGTGGCCGAGATAAGCCTGGATCTGCGCTCCGTCGCCCGGCCGATCATGTTGGACCTGGTCCAGCGGGCGCAGGAGACCTGTTATCTGTGCGTGGCCGATCAGGGGCAATGCCTGTATGTCGATAAAGTGGAGTGCTCTCAACCGGTCCGCATCGTCAACCAGGTGGGGCAGCGCAACCCCATGCACTGCACCGGGGTCGGCAAAGCGCTTTTGAGCGGAATGACCGATGATGCCATCGAACGCCTGGTCGAGATTCGGGGGTTGCAGGCGCATACCGGCAACTCCATCACCGACCGCGCCCGACTCAAGCAGGAACTCGACGATATCCGCCGCAGCGGCGTTGCGTTGGATAACGAAGAGCTGGATTGGGGGGTGAAATGTGTTGCCGCGCCGATCCGAGACAGCTCCGGCGCGGTGGTGGCCGCCATCAGCCTTTCCGGCCCGACGCAGCGCTTTACTCCGGCGACCATCCGGCGCTTGGGAAAAGATGTCAAAACGGCGTCCATTGTCATATCGAAGGCGCTCGGATTCAAACCGGCGACGGAGCACCCCATCGGGAATAAAATCTTGACAGTCGGTCGTGATCCAAATTAGTTTTATAGGTTAAGCATTTGTATCGTTGTATTGCATCTCAAACCATTACAGGCAAGGAGGAGCTAAAATGAAAAAAGCATTCGTATTCGGGTTAGCGGTCCTGATGGCAGCCACGTTGGCCGGACCGGCGGCGGCTCAGTACAAGGCCACCATGAAGCTGGCGTCCACCCAAAGCATGGACCATCCTTATATGATCGGCGCCCAGAAGTTCGCTGATCTGATCAAGGAACGGACCAACGGCCGCATCGAGATCAAGCTCTATCCCAGCAACCAGTTGGGCAAGGGCGAACGTGAAATGACCGAGGGCATTCAGCAGGGCGCCATCGACCTGCTGGTCACCTCCACCGGCCCCCTGGGAGGCTTCAGCCCCTCCATCAACATTCTGGACTTTCCCTTCCTGTTCCGCGACAACGCCCACGTCGACCTGGTGATGGACGGCCCCATCGGTCGCAAGTTGCTCGACGACTTCGAAAAAGCCAACATCAAGGCCCTGTCGTTCTGGGAAAACGGGTTCCGCCACCTGACCAACGCCAAGGTCTCCGTGAAGAAAGTCGAGGACGCCAAGGGGCTGAAGATCCGAACCATGGAGAACAAGGTCCACCTGGCGGCCTGGAAGGAAGCGGGCCTGAACCCCACCCCCATGGCCTGGGGAGAAGTCTATACCGCCCTGCAGCAGAAAGTCATCGACGGCCAGGAAAACCCGATCGCCGTCTACTACGCCTCCAAGTTCTGGGACGTTCAGAAGAACTTCTCGCTCACCGCACACGTGTACTCGCCGTCCCCCTTCCTCATGAGCAAGAAGACTTTTGACGCCATGCCCAAGGAGGATCAGGAACTGTTCGTGAAGACCTCCTACGAGGCGGGCAAGTTCCAGCGCAAGACCAACCGCGACGCCGAAGAAGCGAAAGTCCAGGAGATCGCCAGCAAGGGCGTCACCGTGGTCCGCGACGTGGACCGCGAAAGCTTCAAAAAGGCCATGGCCCCGATTTATGATCAATTCAGCAGCCAGTTCAGCAAGGCCGACATCGAAGCCATCATGAACGCGAAGTAATTGGTATCATGCAAACGGGCGCCCTCTCTCCATCAGCAGAAGGGCGCCCGTTGTTTACCCTGACACTTCAGAGGGACCGGCCATGCGCGCTTTAGAAGGGTTCAACGTATTTCTGATTAGATTCGGAAGCTGGGGAACGATTCTCTTCATGGCCGTTATCGGCATCGTCATCCCTTACGAAGTTATCGGCCGGTACGTATTCCAGAAGATGACCATCTGGTCCGGCGAAGTCTCCACATATTCCCTGGCGTGGGCATCCATGCTCGGCGGCGCCGTGGGCCTGAAGAAAGGCTACCAGGTTAAAATGGACTCGGTGGTCGAGTCCGTGCCGCCTGCAGTGGCCAAGGGTCTTAAGTTTCTGGCCTACCTGACGGCCCTGTTTTTCTTCGGCATGATGTTCGGCTTCGGCCTCTTCCAAACCATCTACAACTGGAAACAGACGTCCCCGGCCATCGGCCTCATCATGAGCTTTCCCTACGCGTCGCTGCCGGTGGGCTTCTTCATCATGTTTTTCCTGACGCTGGAGGAGTTCCTTACCTTCCTCGGATGGGGATCGAAAGGAGCGGCCGCATGATCGCCGTTTTCGCTTTTGCCTTCATCGGACTCTTGTGCATCTCCGCGCCCATCACGGTGGCGCTGGGCGGCTCGGCCATGGCCTATGCCCTGATCAGCGGTAACGTCCCGATCACCACCCTGATCCAGACCACTTTCGGCGGCCTGGCCACTTTTCCGCTGCTGGCCATTCCCCTTTTCATGCTGGCGGGCAACCTCATGAACGAGGGCGGCATCACGCCGGACTTGGTGCGATTCGCGCGCCTGCTTTTGGGCCATATCAAGGGCGGCCTGGGCCTTGCCACCATTCTGGCTTGCGCCATCTTCGCGGCCATCTCCGGAGCGGCCGTGGCCACCGCAGTCGCCATCGGCGTCGTCATGATCCCGGCCATGAAGGCAGCCGGCTACGACGAAGACGTGGGGGCCGCGATGACCTGCGTGGCATCCTGCATGGGACCCATCATCCCCCCCAGCATCCCGTTCATCATCTATGGGGTCGCGGCCAACGTTTCGGTCGGTGCTCTGTTTCTCGGCGGCGTTCTACCTGGGATTCTGTTGGGTCTTTCCTTGATGGTTTACATGTACTACGTGGCCCGCACGCGCAACTACCCCACCGATCCCAAGACACCGA
>JALOPB010000402.1 GCA_025454115.1 Desulfobacterales bacterium
CGGATAGTTCCAGCTGTTCGGGGCAGGGCTTGCCGCGGGTCATGTCCAGGGTGATTTTCCGTTGTTGAAACCCGCGGTAGCGTTCCCGGAGCTCCTCTCGGCGTTGCGCCATCTGAAGGGGATCGATTCGGGTCAAGGCGTCCATGACATCGTCATCCTTTCAACCATCCTGAAATAATGCTGCCAGCCTATACCACCGGTCATCGCGGTGTTCAAGCGGGAACTTGTCTCTGCGGGGATCTGCCGGCCGGTCCGGCTATGTCAATATTGCACCTCGACCAGGAAAAGGCCTCGCGCCGGAGCCGTGATACCGGCTCGGCAACGGTCCCGGCTGGCCAAAATCGTTTCGATCGCCTGCGGGTCGAGCTTGCCCAATCCCACGGCTACGAGCGTGCCGACCATGTTGCGTACCATGCCGCGCAGGAACCCGTCCGCTTCGATCTGGAATGTCAGACAGCAATCCGCCGGCGTTTCAACCCAGACCGCTTGCATGACGTGCCGTCGGGTATGCGCCCGTGGGCTTCCGGTGCTTTCGAACGATTTAAAATCCTGCAGACCGATGAGACGTTCGGCGGCCTGCCCCATGGCCCCCGCGTCCAGCGGCCGGTGAATGAACCAGGCGTAGTTGCGGCCGACCGCCGGTCGCGTCGTGCGGTTCAGGATGCGGTAATGATAGCGCTTGCTTTTGGCAGAAAAACGGGCATGAAAATCCTCCGGCATCCGGCAGCAGCCGCGGACGGCAATGTCGCGGGGCAGCAGGCTGTTCAAGCCCTTGAGGATCTCCGCGGGTTCCAGACGGGTTTCACAACGAAAGTTGGCCACCTGGCCCAGGGCGTGGACACCGGCGTCGGTCCGCCCGGCGCCGATCAAGGTGACGGGCGAGCGAGTCAAGTACCCGAGGGCGCGTTCGAGCTCCGCCTGCACGGTGGGCGCATCGGCTTGCCGCTGCCAGCCGTGGTAGGCCGTTCCGTCGTATTCGATGGTCAGTTTGAAATTCTGCATGCGACGGTCGGTCCCGCTGTTCAGATGAGCAGTGCAGCCGAGAGGGAAATGATGGACATCAGGGTCGAAAGCGCGATGGCGGCCGCGGCCAGATCGGTGTCGCTATTCAGTTGGGAAGAGAGAACGTACAGGGCGGTTGAGGTCGGCAGACAGAGGAACAACAGACCCATTTTGAAAGGCTCGCCCCCTACGCCGAAGGCTTTCATCAGGCACCATCCGGAAGCCGGTAAAACCACGAGTTTGAAACCGCAGGCAACCATGGAGAGGCGGGCATGATCCCGGAGGCCTTTGAGGGAGAGCACCCCGCCGATTGAGAGCAGCGCCAGCGGCAGAGTCACATAGGAGGCCAGCCGAAAGGCGTTGTCCAAGAAAAGCGGAAAACGGTTGACGGTCTGGCTGTAGGCCAGACCGGCGGCGCAGCCCAGAATCAGGGGATTGACGGCCAAGGCCTTCAGGGTATGTTCAACCCGTCGGCGCAGGGACGCTGACCCCCCGCCGAACCATGTCAGCGTGCCGACGGCCAGCACGTTGATGAGGGGGATGGTCAAAGCGATCAGGACTCCGAAACGCCGCACGCCGTCCTCGCCGAAGGCGCTCATCATCACCGCCATCCCGACATACGTGTTGAATCGGTAGCAGCTCTGCGAAAAGGAACCGGCCTGGAGAGCCTTGACGCCGGCGAGTCGAATGAAAGCCGTGCTCAGTGCATAGACAACCAGTACGGACAGGATCACCGCCAGATACAACCTTACCTCGCCGAGGAGGTCGGGCGGGGCGCAGCCGATCTTCCAAAACAGCAGCGCCGGAAAGAAAATGAAGTAGACCAGCCGGTCGGAAACCTTCAAAAAATCTTCGGTGGTGAAATTCCATCGGCGCAGGGCGCTGCCGAGGGCGATCAAGGTGAAGACGGGAAAAAGGTTATCTATGACCATGGCCATCACAGGCGGTCGCAGCGGGTGTCGGCCAATTCCTCCTCGAGGATGTCGTCCAGCCGGTCACGGTATTCCGCTAGGCGGTAATGGGCGCCGCAACCCCTGCAGCGCAATTGCACGGCTGTTCAGGTGCGCCGAAGCTCGAGCCGGCCGTTGCATTGCCGGCAAATCAATCGTGGGTCGTGCGAGCGGTTAATATCGGTTCTCCGATCCGGGCTGTCGTTTGCAAACGGAGGTGCCACCATACCTGAAAGGCGGGGCGGGTGTCAAACGTCTCCAACGAGGGCTTCTACGGCGGCCGGGAGCCAGACGAAACGCTGGTTTTGCAGTCGGGCACGGGGCAAAAGAGCAAAGATCCAAGCGGCATCGCTGTCGGCAGAGACAGGTCAATTGACAAGCGGCGGCGATTCTGTCAAACCAGCTGCAATCATTAAAGGGTTTCGGCGCATGGTATGGCCGAAGCCGAATCAACAGGAGACGCAGCATGTCCATCATCCCTTGTCCTGGATTCAGGACTGCCGGCGTGGTCAGTGGAATCAAGAAGAACGGTCGCAAGGACCTCGGTCTGATTGCCTGCGATGGTCCGGCCAGCGTGGCGGGTGTGTTTACGCGCAACCGGGTGCAAGCGGCGCCAGTGATTCTGGATCGTGAGCGTGTCGGCGGTGGAATTTGCCGGGCGGTGATCGTCAATAGCGGCAATGCGAACTGCTGTACCGGGGAAGATGGCTATCACAGCGCCGTGCGCATGGCGCGAGCGGCTTCCGCCGGATTGGGTGTTCCCGAAGAGCAGGTGCTCGTGGCCTCAACGGGAGTCATCGGCGAACCGCTTCCGGTTGAGCGTATCGAGGAGGCCTTCCCGGCTCTGCTTGCGTCGCTGTCGCCCGATGGGGTGGAGGATTTCGCCGAAGCCATCATGACCACCGACCGTGTTCCGAAGGTCGTCTCCCGACAGATGGAAATCGACGGCCGCCATGCCACCCTCACCGGCGCGGTGAAGGGCGCCGGGATGATCCGGCCGGACGTGGCCACCATGCTTTGTTTTCTCATGACGGATGTCCGGGTGCCGGCGGAGCAGCTGAAGGACATGTTAGCGGTCGGCGCGGAG
>JALOPB010000403.1 GCA_025454115.1 Desulfobacterales bacterium
AAGAAAACCGAAGTGGCCGGGCTCGCCCGAGCCTCTCGCGCCGACATCGACCGGGCCTGGCAGGCGGTCCGCCATGCCGCCCGGCCGCGCATCCACACCTTTATCGCCACCTCGGACATCCACCTGCAGTACAAGCTCAAAATGAGCCGCGAGGAGGTGGTCAAGGCCGCCGTGGAAGCGGTGCGCTACGCCAGGACCCTGACCGAAAACGTCGAGTTCTCGGCGGAGGACGGCTCGCGCAGCGACCGGGACTACCTCTGCCGGGTGTTCGAAGCCGCGATCGCGGCCGGCGCCGCCACCGTCAACCTCCCGGACACGGTGGGCTACGCCGTGCCCGAGGAGTTCGCCGAACTGGTGCGCTACATCCGCGAGCATACCCCCAACATTCAAAAAGCGGTCCTGAGCGTCCACTGCCACAACGACCTCGGCCTGGCGACCTCCAACACCCTCGCCGCCATCCGCGCCGGCGCCCGCCAGGCGGAGGTGACCATCAACGGCATCGGCGAGCGCGCCGGCAACACCTCGCTCGAAGAGGTGGTCATGGCCCTGCACACCCGGGCCAACTTCCTCAAAGCCGGCACCGCCATCCACACCGAGTTCATCCATCCGACCAGCCGCCTGGTGAGCATGATCACGGGCATCATGGTCCAGCCCAACAAGGCCGTGGTCGGCGCCAACGCCTTCGCGCACGAGGCCGGCATCCACCAGGACGGGGTGCTCAAGAACCCCATGACCTACGAAATCATGAAGCCGGAGACCATCGGGCTGAGTGCCAGCCGGCTCGTGCTGGGCAAGCATTCGGGCCGACATGCCCTGCGCACCCAGCTCAAGGACCTGGGCTACGATCTCTCCGACGAGGAGGTGGAGCTGGTCTTCACCAAGTTCAAGGAGCTGGCCGACAAGAAGAAGAACGTGCTGGACGAGGATCTGGAAGCGATCGTCACCGAGGGGATCCTGCGCACCGCCGACGTCTTCGTCCTGGACTACCTGCACGTCACGTCCGGGACCACGGTCCTGCCCATGGCGAGCGTGCGGCTGAAGATCAACGGCCGGCCCGCCCAGGATGCCGGCTACGGCAACGGGCCCATCGACGCCGCCTACCATACGATCGCCCGGCTGACGGGCACGGCCTCCGAGCTGCTGCGCTTTTCCATCAGCGCCCTGACCGGCGGCACGGACGCCATGGGCGAAGTCACCGTACGCCTGCGCGAAAACGGACTGCTCGCGTTGGGCAAGGGCGCCGATCCGGACATCATCACGGCCAGCGCCAAGGCCTACATCAACGGCCTGAACCGGCTGGAGTATCTCAAGACCCATCCCATGCAGGAGGAGGCGGCACTGTAACAGGAGGGAGAGAAGCACGAAATCCGAAGCACGAAACTCGAAACAAATTCAAATGTTCAAAAAGGCCAATGACCGAAACTGCTTTGGCCGCAATCTGAAAACGTTTTTTACGTTTCGGTCATAGGCCATTTGAATTTGTTTCGGATTTCGGATTTCGAACTTCGGATTTATAACGTCGCCTGCCGTTTGGAATCCGGAGGGCCTGCTGTGGCGTAATGGCCTTACGGGCAACCCGACTTCACATCCAGACTCCCCACCAGCTGCTCGATGTCGGCGATGCCGTGGCGTTCGAGATAGCGCTCGATGCCGTCGATGATCTCGATGGTCGACCGGGGATTGACGAAGTTGGCCGTGCCGACCTGAACGGCCCGGGCGCCGGCGATGAAGAATTCGATGGCATCCTCGGCCCTCATGATCCCGCCGATGCCGATCACCGGCAGCCGGGTCGCCCGCGCCACCTGCCACACCATGCGCAGCGCCACGGGCTTGATGGCCGGGCCGGACAGGCCGCCCGTGATGTTGGCCAGACGCGGCCGGCGGGTTTCGATGTCGATGGCCATGCCGATGAGCGTGTTGATCAGCGAGAGGGCGTCGGCGCCGGCCGCCTCCACGCTGCGGGCGATCGCAGTGATGTCGGTGACATTGGGGGAAAGCTTGACGATCACCGGTTTGCGGGTGCTTTGGCGGACGGCGTTCACCACGCTGCCGGCGGCCGCCGGGTCCACCCCGAACACCACCCCGCCGGCCTTCACGTTGGGGCAGGAGATGTTCACTTCGACGCCCGCCACGCCGTCGACCGCATCGAGGCGGCCGGCCAGCTCGGCATATTCCTCGACGCTCGTTCCGTAGATGTTGGCGATGACCGGCGGCCTCAGGGTGCGCAGAAACGGCATCTTGTCGGCCACGAAGGCGTCGATCCCCACGTTTTCGAGACCGATGGCGTTGAGCATGCCGCAGGGGGTTTCGACGATCCGCGGCGGCGGATTGCCTTTGACGGGTTTGAGCGCCAGCCCCTTGACGATGATCCCCCCCAGCCGGTTGAGATCGATGAGCGGATCGAACTCCCGCGCATAGCCGAAGGTTCCGGAAGCGGTCATCACCGGATTCTGCAGCGAGATTCCGCCGATGTTTACCGCCATTGCGGGTGAGGTGGGGCTCATGGTCTTCCTTCCTGTCACTCCGTCAATCAATCCATGCATCTTGAGTCGTGGTCAGTCGGAGGGCGGTATTCGCCGCAGGGCGCCGCCGCCATGCATTCAACGACCCAGCGACCGGCAGCCAGCCCGCTGCATACGTGCCCGGACAGCCCCAACATGCAACGTTCACGAAGCCGCAGCCCCTCTCTTGCCTGTCTGTAGTTCTTCTAGACGGCTTGGGGGCGTGGCAGGATCACCTGAAAAATTGGCGGCGGCGCACTGCGGCGAATACCGCCCTCCGACTGTTCGTGAGATAGCCGAATTAGGCCAATTCAATCGCCGAAGTCATAGCACAGCCGCCCATCAAGTCAAGCCGCCCGCCCGGCAGCAACCGCTTGCGAAGACGGCACCGTAGTGTTATCGTTGAAAAAAATGTCTGCCGGAGCCATGCAGCGCTATGGATCTCTCTCCCTACTGGAAAACCATCGTCGACACCCTCAAGGAAGGGCTGGTCGTGGTGAACCCGGAGGGCACCATCGTGGCCGTGAATC
>JALOPB010000404.1 GCA_025454115.1 Desulfobacterales bacterium
GCATCCACCACGCTGGCGAACTCGGCCAGCAGGTTATCGCCGGGCGAATCGACCACCCGGCCGCGGTGCTGTTTGATGAGGTCGAAGAAGGCCTGTTTGCAAGTCTCGAGATCGGCAACCGTTGCCGTCTCGTCGTCCTGAATCAAGCGGCTGTAGTCGGCGACATCGGCGCTGAGGATGGCGGTGAGCTTGCGGTGAAAGCCTTTCGGTTGCATGGCGACACCTCCATTTCTTGGAAGATTCACCACGAGGAGAAAGGAACGGAACCCGTTGAAAGAGCGAAAATGGAACTCCATTCAAAAAAGGAGAGTGTGGTGCCTTTTTCTAAATTTTCTTATATCTCAGTTGGTTGGGGGTTATCAAGAGCAAACTTCAACGACCACACGAAGTTCGATGCGGATACGTCGGCTTTCATTGAGGCTGATCGCCGGCGTTTATTACTTCTGGACCTTATGAGCGGAAGACGCTAATATGCAATGATAGGACGCATCTCATAAGTGTCTTTATGTCGAATGTGAGCTTTTAGGAATGATCCAGAAGGTGGTAACGAAAAGGCGATTGGACGATTTTTCCGCGATAGAGGCAGATTATTTCTACTGGATGACCAAAACCCCCGAGGAGCGGGTTGAAGCGGTGGAGCTTCTGAGAAGGCAATATCATGGAGATTCAGTCAGACTTCAGAGATCTGCTCGAGTTGTTCAACAAGAATAGCGTGGAATATGTGATTGTCGGGGGCTACGCATTGGCTTTCCACGGTGCACCACGTTACACCGGCGACCTCGATATTTTTGTCAGTGTCAGGAAAGACAACGCACATAGAATTATGCAAGCTTTAAATGAGTTCGGCTTTGGGTCGGTTGGACTTTCTCCTCAGGATTTTAACGAGCCTAAAAACGTCATCCAGCTGGGCTATCCTCCCGTGCGCATAGACATAGTCACATCCATCTCAGGGGTCAGCTGGGAAGAAGCATTTCAAAACCGTGTTTCGGGAAGATACGGAGATATAGCGGTCTATTATATCGGACGTGAGCAGTTTATAAAAAACAAACGCGCGGTGGGCAGAAAGAAAGATCTTGCCGATCTGGAAGCGCTATCCAAAGAATAGTTGTTCACTCCTGGGCGTTCCGCCAGCTGTCCGGAACCCGCACCGCCACAACTTCTCCGCGGGCGCATTCGTCTGAATTCGAATACAGCTTGCATTCAAGCAAGGTCTTCTTGGGTCCGAATTCGGTGACCCGGGCGCGCAGCGTCACCGGGATGTCGAGCGGGGTGGGGCGCAGGTAGATCACGTTGAGGTTGGCCGTGACGCACCAGATGTGGGGGGCAGACCCGATGGGCCGATCTTCCATCCGATAGGCGTTGGCGATGGCGGTGCAGACGCTGTGGCAGTCGATCAGCGTCGCGATGATGCCGCCGTTCAGGAATTGGGGCGGCCCCGCCGAGTGGTGGCGCTCGGGCTGGTAGGTGCAGACCGATTCGTCCCCTTCCCAGAAACTCTTGATCCGCAGTCCACCGTGGTTTTGGGGCCCGCAGCCGTAGCAGAGGTTGTCGGGGATCTGGTCCTGGAACGCGATGGATGGCATTTCAGTCGTTCAGCCTATCCTGCTGCCAGCATGCGGCCGAAGCGGGCCTGAATGATCTCCTCGGCCTCAGCCATAATGCGGTCCAGCAGCTCCCGGCAGGTGGGAATGTCGCGGATCAGGCCGATGCACTGACCGGCTGCGATCGTTCCCCCATCCACATCCCCCCCTTCCAGCACCTTCTTGCCGACGAGGCCGGATACATACGGGATGAGGTCCTGGATCTGAGTGTTGCCTCGGCCCTCGATTTCGAGCACCTGGTCGGCGGCCTGGTTGTGCAGCACGCGTTCGGTGTTGCGCAGACTGCGCATGATCAGACGGGTATCGGTCTCGCTGCGCCGCACCAGTGCCAGTTTGAGGTTTTCATGAACGGGTGCCTCGCGGGTGGCGACGAAGCGTGTGCCCATGTTCATGCCATCCGCTCCCAGCGCCAGGGCCGCGACCAATCCGCGGCCATCGGCAAAGCCGCCGGAGGCGATGATGGGGACCTTCACCGCATCGCGGACCAGCGGGACGAGGATCAGGGTCGTCACATCGTCCTCCCCCGGGTGGCCGGCGGCCTCGAACCCGTCGATGCTGATGGCGTCGCAGCCGATCTTTTCCGCCTTCAGGGCGTGGCGCACCGACGTGCATTTGTGGATGACCTGAATGCCGCCGGACTTGATCTGGGGCATATAGGGCTCCGGGTTGCGACCGGCGGTCTCGATAAAACGGATGCCCTCCTCGATGCACACGTTGATGAGCGTCGGGTAATCCGGCGGCCGCAGCGTCGGCAGGAACGTCAGGTTGATTCCGAAGGGCTGGTCGGTCATGGCCCGGCACTTGCGGATCTCCGCCCGCAGGCTCTCGGCATCGGGGAAGGTGAGAGCGGTCATGAAACCCATCCCGCCGGCATTGGATACTGCCGAGACCAACTCGGCCGTGGCCACCCACATCAGGCCGCCCTGGACGATCGGCCGTTCGATGCCGAAGAACTCGGTGATTCGGGTTTTCAACATTTTTTAGGACTTCATGTCCGGCTTGAAGGCACGGTTGAGGAGCGGGTCCATAACGGCCTCGTAGCCGACCAGTCTGGCGATGACTTGACTCTCGGCATCCAGGAACGTGAAATCACCGCGCATCTTTTTCGAGGTGGCTTCGCGAACTTCTAAAACAACTTTAACACCCTCCGTCGGGAAGGCGGCCCGGAATTGACGATAGGAGGCGGCGTGGCTGGGCAGCGAAACGCAGCCATGCTGTTCATAGCACCAGAGGCTTGCCATCTGGAAAGCCGAGTCGAGTACGAGCGGGTCGCACAGCCATGCGTTGCGCAGCGGGGCAACGATCCATTGCACCGGCGCGGGGGCGCCGGTTACGTCCGCCACCATGCCGTCCGCCGTGCAGCATTGAACCCAGCGCAGCCCCTGGAGGTGGCTGCCGTGGAAGAGGATCTTCTCG
>JALOPB010000082.1 GCA_025454115.1 Desulfobacterales bacterium
CCCTGGACGGCAGCCATTCGTCCGATCCGGGGGGCAGTCTATCTGACTACCTGTGGGTGCAGACCGGAGGCAGCCCGGCGGTTGCTATCACCAATGCTGCAGCAGCCCAGGCCAGCTTTTCGGCCCCTGCGGTCGGGACCGCGGGCGCGCAGCTGACATTCCAGCTCACGGTTACCGATAATCTTGGTGCCGAGTCCAGCGACGCCGTTGTCGTGACGGTCAATGCGGCCCCGGTCGCCGACGCCGGGCCGGACCAGATAGTTCAACCCGGGGTCTCAGTCACCCTGGATGGCGCGGGATCGACCGACGACGGAAACGGCGTCTCGCTGTCGAATTCCGCGGCGGTGAAACCCGCTTTCTCCGCACCATCTGGAGTTACCTCCGATGTCGACCTCACCTTCCAGCTCACCGTGACGGATGCTGACGGGCTTCAATCGTCAGATTCATGCACGGTGACGGTATCGCCAGAGGCGCAGCCTGGTGAATCAGACGCGAGCGGCGGCGGAGGAGGAGGGGGCGGCGGCTGCTTCATTACGACGGCAGGCGATCGGGGAACCAAAGGGTCCGTTAGAGATAACTTTTAGCCGTTATTGGACTAGTTGCGAAGTCATCAAGAATGGAAAGCCGAACATGCTGTGAGGCATGCACGGCTTTTTCGTTTTAACCATAAGCATATTTATTCTTAACTATACAAACCTGAATGTATGAGCTGCAAATGTGTGCAAAAAGATAGCAAACAGAGTAATTAATTACCCATAAATATATACAAAAATATCATCTTTTCTGAGGCGGTTGGCAATTTAAATTTAACTATCTAATATTAAAATGTAAAAATTATAGGAAAAGACGGTGTCAATAACAGGCATAAAAAATGCTTAAGGCAGCTGTAAGGAGTATTTTTCAATGAATAAGTTTTGTGTTTTGATATTGAGCGTTGTGATCGCAGCCTGTTTTCATCCGATTGCCTATGCAGGCGAACCCGGAATGGACTACGACGAATCTCCGTTGGCGGAACCGGTCAATTGGGCGGCGGATGTTTCTTCAAACCCGGCCATGCTGATTGCACTGAATTCCGGTATGAATGATGACACATCCATATATCACTTCGATGCCATCAGCGAGTCGTCACCAGGTCGCATTTCCGATGGTTTAGACTTGAGGGGCGGTCCACTCTTTATTACGGGTCCCATTACGGGCGGGCGAAGCTCTGTTCCGGAATCCTCTATGATGCTGCTCTTGGGCATCGGTTTGATCGGACTCGCCGGGTATGGGGGAAGAAAGAAGTTTAGACGATAGAAATTATTACGGGATAGGTTCCGTCAGCCGAGAAAATGTAACTGCCAAAGTTTATCTCATGAACTTGAAGCCGTGGAAGGATCAAGGATAGAACATCTGCGATCCTTCTTTTGTTTTCACAGCAATTGCCTGAATGGCATCCCTGGAAGGCCTACCCGGTCCGGTTCAGAAAAGAACAATAAGGCCGATGCTCAACACGCGTTCCCACGTTTGCTTTGCGGCGATGATTCTGCTCGGAATCCTGATTTACCATTCACCCATCGGCGATCTGGGGCGGATTGTTTTCCAAAATGATACCTACTCCCACATCGTCCTGATACCGCTGGTGAGCGCGGCTCTTCTGATCATTCGCAGGGAAACCATCTTTGCCGCTGTACATGGGAAGCCCGCTGTAGGGCTTGGCGTATGCGCCGGGGGACTTTTTCTGTACGGCATCGCCATGATTCTCGGCCAACAGCTGAGCCGCCAGACGTTTCGAAATCAAGATGCGCCGAACGATTACCTCACTCTTTGCATGGCCGCTCTCGTCGCATGGGTTGTCGGCAGTTTCATCGCCGTCTACGGCACACAGGCGTTCAAAAAGGCGCGCTTCGCCCTCATGTTTCTGATGTTCTCGATCCCGATGCCGATGTTTCTGCAGGATGGGATCATCACCTCCCTGCAGTATGCAACTGCTGAAGCGACCGACCTTGTGTTTCAGGCGAGCGGCGTCCCTTATCACCGCAGCGGCCTGGTATTCGAATTTTCCAATATCACCGTTGAGGTGGCCGAGCAGTGCAGTGGCATCCGTTCGAGTTTGTCTTTTCTGATTGTAAGCGTCCTGACGGGTTACTTGTTCCTGCGGACGGTTTCGCGGCGGCTTATTTTGACGGTCGCCGTTTTGCCCATCACGGTGCTCAAGAACGCGTTGCGGATCGTGGCGATTACGCTTTTGGCGAACCAGGTGGATCCGCGGATTTTATCGGATCACTGGTTGCACACCAGCGGCGGAATCCCGTTTTTCGCCGTCGCGCTGACGCTGTTGATCCCGCTGGTATGGATGCTGCGAAAAAGTGAGTTTCGAGGGTTGGCATAAAACTTGTAAAGCTAAAGAATTGTGGCACAACCTGTTAGGCAAAACCAGATTCATTCGACTGCAACCGGTGACAGGGTTGCGAAGGTCGCAGTAGCAGAATCTTCACGGGGGCTTTGCACGGTTATGGAGGAAGTTTGTTTGGATAACGGTGCGGTCGGCGCGGACCTGACAAAGGTCGTTCGTGAAAAGGACAAGAGCCGCAAGGGGGCTCGGGTTCTTTCATATAAACTTGCGCTGGTCGCCATCGACCTGATTGCCGTCTTGGGGACGGCCGCCGTCGGGTTCTGGTCCGAGCGACAGGGTTTGTACATCCTTCTGCAGGGGGTTCAACCAATCCTGTTTTTTGGTTTTTGTTTGATGCCGCTGGCCTTTTTTCCGAACTTCCGCCTTTACAGCTACCACCTGATCTTTTCCCTGAAGTATCACTTTGCCAATCTGGCAAAGGCCGGTGCGTTGGGCCTTTTTGCCATCGGAGCCGTCGGGTTGACCTACCGCTGGCAGGAGTTCGCATCTCCAGAACTATTCTTGCCGGCTGTGATCGGCTTTTCTCTGGCCGTGCTTCTGGCCAACCACCTTCTGAGCAAACCCTATCGTGAACAAAGCATCACGGTGCTGCTAAAAGCTCTGGGTCTGGCGTTTTGTGCGGTCGGCCTGTTCGGAATCGCCGGCCCGCTCGATGAGCCGATCATTATGTCGCAATTCAGTAAGCTCATCGTCAATGTTCTGGCAGCCGGAGCCGCTCTGGTGGTGACCCGCTGCGTCATGGTGCATCTGGTTTTCAACATCTACTTTCGTCGGAATTTCCGGCGGCAGGTGCTGCTGATCGGCATGAACGAAGATGCCGAACGCATCACCGATCTCATTATCCGGCAGAAGGCCCCGTTCTGGATTGCCGGAACCGTCAGCCCGCAGGCTGGCGATCAGCTGATGTCAGCGGTTCCCAAGAGCAACCTTGGAAGGATCCAGGACCTGGAAGCCATTCTCGGCGAACATTTTTTCCAGGAAGCCATCATTACGGATGAAACGATCGAGAAGGCCGAACTCATCGACCTGCTCGATTTTTTCACTACCAAGGGCATCAACGTCTGGTTCTTACCCAAGCTGATGCCGATCATCGGAATCAAGCTGTACATCGACAATCTTTGCGGGATCCCCATGGTTCGGCTCAGCCATCGGTGGCACCAGTGGATGTTCCAGAAGTTTAAGTATGCCGTGGATGCGATTGCGGCCCTGATCGGCATGCTCCTGGTATCGCCGGTTTTTATAGCCTTTGCGCTGGCCATTAAACTGACCTCTCCCGGGCCGGTGTTCTACCGGGCAAAGGCCGTGGGCAAGGGCGGGCGTTTTTTCAGGATGTACAAGTTCCGTTCGATGATCAGCGGCGCCAGCAAGGAGATTCACAAAGACTTTGTCACGCGAATGATCAAGGGCGAGATTGTCCAGGACGGGTCTGGCAAGACCTTAAAAATTACCGACGATCCCCGCGTTACCAAGGTCGGCAAGCTACTACGCAAAACCAGTCTGGACGAACTTCCTCAGCTGATCAACGTGCTCAAGGGCGAGATGAGTCTCGTGGGACCCCGGCCGTGCCTGCCTTATGAGTACGAGGTCTACAAGGAATGGCACAAGAAACGCACGGCCGTACGACCGGGAATCACCGGGCTGTGGCAGGTGGTCGGCCGCAGCGAGGTCAGCTTCGAGGATATGATTCTGCTGGATCTCTACTATATCTACAACCAGAGCCTGGAGCTCGACCTGAGCATTCTATTCGAGACCGCTTTCGTCGTGCTTCGAAAAAGGGGCGCCCATTGAAGAGATCGGTCTCCGATTGCCGGGTTTAACAACGTCTGCCAATTACAGTTGTGTAATCCGTAATTCTCGCCATAGTCTCTTTTTCGATACCCGTCTTGCTCTCTTCCGGCCCCGGTGATGTTTAAATTTATAGTATTTATAGAATGTTGGTAAAGACATAAAGCCACAGACCTGATGGCATCGATATTGCTCATTGACTGAGCGTACGTTGACTCCGATCCATTGAAGTTGCTTGATAAAGGCAAACCATCCGAAAGGGTGGGACGCAAAGCCACCGGCCTAAGTTCCGCGAACGCGGGATATGGCAGCGGGGCCGCCGGGCAAGCGCAGCACCTACCTGTCGTGCTGGTCGTTAGCCGGCCAAACGTTCCAGGAAGGTGCCATGATGAAAAGTCTTGCCTGCGGATTCCGGAAGCTCCCTCGAAACCTCCTCTTCTTTTCTGCTTTGCTTTTGACGCTGATGATCACGGTGTGGGCGCAAGCAGGGCAGGTGACCCTCGCCTGGGACGCCAACACGGAGCCCGATCTGGCCGGCTATAAAATCCATTACGGGACGGCCAGCGGAAACTACAGCGTGCACCTGGATGTCCTCAACGTCACCAGCTACACCATCACCGGTCTGACCGAAGGCCAGACCTATTATTTTGCGGCCACCGCCTATGACGACTCCGGCAACGAGAGCGGCTATTCGAACGAGGCGACCTATTCCGATCAGGGATTGAGCAATCAGGTGGTGAGTTTCACGCTGGTCAATGCAGCCACGGATCAGGATATCAGGGCCCTTTCGAACGGAGATGTCATCAATCTGTCGCAGACCGGCAGCGTCACCATCCGGGCCAACGTGAGCGGCTCGGTCGGCAGCGTGCGGTTCGGCCTGGACGGGAACTCAAATTATCGCATGGAAAACGCGGCCCCCTACGCCCTGGCAGGCGACAGCAACGGCGACTACACGGCATGGAGTCCGGCTGTGGGCAGCCACAGCCTGACCGGCACTCCATACTCCGGATCAGAGGGTACGGGAACGACCGGCACGGCGTTATCCATCAGCTTTACGGTGACCAACACGGCGGCCAACCCGCCGGCGAATCAAGCGCCGACGGCATACGCCGGGTCGGATCAAACGGTCGGTGCCGGAGCGGTCGTGGTATTAAACGGGACCGGAACGGACCCGGAAAACGCCATCGCCGCATACCAGTGGCGGCAGACCGGCGGCGCTGCCGTGGCGCTGACGAACGCGGCTTCGGCGCAGGCGGGGTTCACCGCTCCCGCCATTACCGCGGGAACGGTCAGCCTGGCGTTCGAACTGCAGGTGACGGATGCGGAAGGGGTGTCCGCCGTCGACAGCGTCAGCATCCTGGTGCAATCCGCGGACATCGACGGCGACGGCGTGCCCAACGACCAGGACGCCTTTCCGGTAGATTCCGCCGAATGGAAGGACAGCGACGGGGACGGCATCGGCGACAACACGGATCCTGATATGGTTGGGTCTTCGGCCAAGCCGGCGCCCGATGCGCCGGTGCTGGTTTCGCCCAAAAACGACGAGGCGGTCAGCGCGCTGGCCATGCTGAAAACCGGTGCATTCCACTCCGCCGCGGCGGGCGTCGCGCATGCCAAGACGCGTTGGCAGGTGTTTCGGGATGAAGATGACACCTGCGTGCTGGATATCCAAAGTGCGACGGCCTTGACCCAGCTTACGATTCCCAAGCTGGTGCTGGATGAAGACACCGCCTATTTCTGGCGGGCTCAGTTCGTCGCCACGGATGGCACGGTCTCGGATTGGTCGGATTACGAATACTTTGTCGTTGCTGCAACCGATAGCGATCTCAACGCCAACGGCATCCCCGACGCTCAGGAGGTCGGTTCGTACGAAGACCTGGACAAGGATGGGGTGAAAGATCATCAGCAGGCCACCATCAAGTCGGTCAGAATGGAGGGTGCCACGGTAAAGATCGGCGTCAGCGTCAAGGGCTGTTCCACGGCCCTTGCCGTCGAAGCCGTCGAGTCCGAAGATCCCCGGCAGCCGGATGCCTATGCCTCCGGCAAACCCCGGCGGATGCCGTTCGGGTTGATCAACTTCAAGATCGCTGTTGCCAAACCCGGCGACCCGGCCACGGTGAAACTCTATTTCTCGGAGGCGGCTCCGGCCCGAAGCAAATGGTTCAAGTACGATCCGATTGACGACCGGTGGTATGATTTTTCAGCCCATGCGAGATTCGCCTCCGACCGGCGATCGCTGACCCTGACGCTTCAGGACGGAGGTTCGGGTGACGCCGACGGGATTGCCAACGGTATTATCGTCGACCCGGCCGGTATCGTGGAAGAGGCCGATGCCGAGGTGATCAGCGATGGCAGCGTGGCGAGCGGTGGCGGCGGTGGTGGCGGGTGCTTCATCGCAACCGCGGATGCCGACGGCCATCCCGGCGGCGGGTGGCTTCTGCTCGGTTTGATGAGTGTGGCCGGGCTGTTGCTCGGAAACGGCCGCAAGCCGGCCGGGATGAAGGGGAGCGCCTGAAATAAGCTATATTCGTGCCGGAAAAGCGAAAGGATGGCTCTGCGATCCTTTCGCTTTTTTATTTGTTCTTGCGCCAGCGATGATGAGCGATCCCGAGCTTCTTGACCCGGTAGTTGAGAGCGCGCGGCGAGATATCCAGCTGGCGGGCGGCGTCCTTCTGGATCCAGAGATTCTCTTCGAGCGCGCGCAGGATCATGTCCTTTTCCTGCGTTTCCGTGAGCCTCAGCACGGCCGGAGCGGGCTCGGGCGCCTCCGCCGGTCGGCGGATCTGCGGCAGCAGCAAACTTTCCGGTTGAATGCAGGTGCCCTCCTCCATGAGGATGGCGCGCTCGATGACGTTGGAGAGCTGTCGAATGTTGCCCGGCCAGTCATAGCCCTGAAGCAGCCTCAGCACCTCGGCGGAGAACCCGTCCATGCGCTTCTTGAGGGAACGGCACAGTTTCGCGAGCAGGTAATGCGCTAACGGCTCGATGTCCGTTCTCCGGTCGCGCAGGGGCGGCAGATGGATTCGCAGCACGTTGATGCGATAGTAAAGATCCTCCCGAAAATGACCCTGATTGACCAGGACCTCGATGTCGCGATTGGTGGCGGCGATCACGCGGACATCGGTTTGGATGGTCTTGTTCCCGCCGAGCCGCTCGAAGGACTTGTCCTCCAGCACCCGCAACAGTTTGGACTGCAGACCGAAGGAAAGCTCGCAGAACTCGTCCAGAAACAAGGTGCCGCCGTGCGCCTGCTCGAAGCGTCCCACACGGGTCTTGTCGGCGCCGGTGAAGGCACCCCGCTCATGACCGAACAGCTCGCTTTCAAGCAGGGTTTCCGGAATGTTGGCGCAGTTCACCTTGATGAACGGCTTGCGACGGCGCGGGCTGTTGAAGTGAATGTTGCCGGATACAAAGCTTTTCCCCGTGCCGGTTTCTCCGGTGACCAGAATGGTCGATTCCGTCTGGGCCAGCCGTCGGATGCTCGCCATGGCCTGCTGCATGGCCGGGCTGGTCGAAATGATGCGATCGGTGTCGTAGGTCACGTCTTGTTCGCGGCGCAGGTAATCCACTTCGTTCTTGAGGCTGCGGGTCTCCATCACCCGGCGCACGGACAGCTTCAGCTTTTCGGCCACCAGCGGTCGCGACAGGAAATCGACGGCGCCAGCCCTAACGGCTTCGACGATGAGGTCGGCCTGCCCGTATCGGGAGGCGGCGATGATCGGCGTCGACGGAGACAGCTGCTGAAGGGCGCGAATCATTTCGGCCAGCGGCTCGCCGGGCTCGCCCCCATCGAAAAGAATCAGGGCGTACGCTTCCTTTTGCAGGCGTTTACGCGCGTCCTCGAGCGTGGCGGCCAGGCTCAGGTTGAAGTCCTGAGCCAGGGCATCCGCGCAGGCGTCCACCTCGTTGCCGAATTCTCCGATGATGAGCAGGCGATCGGGCATATAAGAAGGAAGTGCCTAAAGTGCACTAACGTGCCTAAAGTTAGAAAACGGTGCACGGTTCACGGCATACGGTGCACGGAATGAATTGGGTTTCATTTATCCTTGCGCCGGGCGCGGTGCGCCGTGCGCCGATTCTTTCATTTTGCGGTGCCATTTCCAGGCCGAGGCAATGATGTTCTCGAGGCTGCTCTGCTCCGGAACCCAGCCGAGCACGTCGCGGGCTTTGCGGTTGGAGGCGATCAGCACCGGCGGGTCCCCCGGCCGGCGCGGACCGGTTTGAATCGGCAAGGGCCGCCCGGCGATCTGGGCCGCATGCCGGATGACCTCCAGAACCGAGTAGCCTCGGCCCTGGCCGAGATTAAACGCGCCGCCGGAGTCGCCGGCCAGAAGCCGTTCGAGCGCCAGCACGTGGGCGCGGGCCAGATCGGCGACATGAATGTAGTCGCGGATGCAGCTGCCGTCGGGGGTCGGGTAATCCGTTCCGTAGACCTGAATCGGCCGGTCGCCATCCCTGGCAGCGTCCAGGACCCGCGGGATGAGATGACTTTCGGGTTCGTGCCATTCCCCGATCAGCGCCGCGGAATCGGCCCCGGCGGCGTTGAAATAGCGCAGGGCCATCCAGCGCAGGCCGCAGGCTGTTTCGCAATCCGCCAGCATGTGCTCCACCATCAGCTTGGTCCGGCCATAGGGGCTGAGGGGCTGCGTCGGGTGCTCCTCATCGATCGGAACCTGCCGGGGCGTGCCGTAGACCGCGGCCGAGGATGAAAACACGATGTGGCGAATGCCGTGCCGCACCAGAGCCCGGATCAACTGCAGCGATCCGGCCAGGTTGTTCGCATAGTACTTGAGCGGGTCCGCCACCGACTCGCCCACTTCGATGAAGGCGGCAAAATGCATGGCGGCCGCAATCCGGTAGCGCGCACAAACTTCATCCAGGCGGGCCGCGTCACCGATGTCGCCCTCGAAAAACTCCCCCCAGCGGACGTGCTCCCGGTGCCCCGTGGTCAGGTTATCGTAGACGACCGGATGAAACCCTCGCAAAGCGAGTTCCTGGCAGCAGTGGGCGCCGATGTAGCCGGCGCCGCCCGTGACGAGGATGTTCATATGAAACCCTTCTGCCCCAGAAACAGCAGGATCTCCTGGGCGGCTTCGTCGGGCGTGATACTGGTGGTGTCGATGCGCACCTCCGGGCTCTCCGGTTCCTCGTAAGGGTCGTCGATGCCGGTGTAGCCCTTGATCAGCCCGGCCCGAGCCTTGGCATACATGCCCTTGCGGTCGCGGGTTTCGCAGACGGACAGCGGTGTGGCTACGAATATCTCGATGAAGCCGCCGTAGGCCTCGATGGTGCGGCGGATGTCCGCGCGGGTCTTGGCATACGGGGCGATCGGCGCGCAGATGGCGATCCCGCGGTTTTTGGTGATTTCGGAGGCGACGAACCCGATGCGCTTTACGTTGATGTCGCGGTGTTCCTTGGAGAACGTGAGCTCGCTGGACAGGTTGTGGCGGACGATGTCCCCGTCGAGCAGGGTCACCGGCCGGTCGCCGCGTTCCAGGAACTTGGAATACAGGATCTTGGCGATGGTCGATTTTCCGGCGCCGGAAAGGCCCGTCATGAAGATCGTGAATCCCTGGCGATTCGGCGGCGGATAGGCTTTTTCCAGCTCTGCGATGACTTCCGGGAAGGTCGCCCAGTCCGGAACCCGCCGGCCTTCGCGGATGCGTCGGCGGATGTCCGAGCCGGACAGGGAGATGACCTGCGTCCCCTCCGGAATCTGGTCGGTGCGCCGGTACTCATCCTCGAACGGCAGGTAAACCATTTCCGGGAAGGAGACGATGCGGATGCCGACTTCGGCAGCGTAATCCTCCACGAACCGGCAGGCATCGTCGCTGCCGTAGAAAGGCTTCCCGTCGGATCCGCAGCCCGGACCGGCATGATCGCGGCCGGTGATGAAATGCGTGCAGCCGTAGTTGCGGCAGACGATCGCATGCAGCAGCGCCTCGCGCGGGCCGGACATGCGCATGGACAGCGGCAGCAGGTTCAGCAGGTAGGCGTCCGCCGGGTAATGCTGAACCACCTGGCGGTAGCAGCGCACGCGGGTATAATGGTCGAAATCGCCGGGTTTGGTCATTCCCGCCACCGGCAGAATGAGCAGATTGGCGCGAGCCTGACGCATGGCCTGGAGGGTCATTTCGAACTGAGGCCGGTGGAGCGGGTTTTCAGTGACGAAGCCCACCATCCGCTTCCAATCAAGCTTGCGGGCGGCCGCACGGATTTCGGCCGGTGAGAGCCGGATCTTCTTGAAATCAAAGTGCAGCGGCAGGCTCACCACCTCCAGTTTTCCGCCGATGTAG
>JALOPB010000405.1 GCA_025454115.1 Desulfobacterales bacterium
AGGTCCGGGCGGTGAAACCCGCCAGGATCTTCATCAGCGTGCTTTTGCCGGCGCCGTTTTCGCCGAGGATCCCGTGCAGCTCACCGGGTTCGACCGTCAGGCTGACCCCGTCGTTGGCCTTTACGGCGCCGTAGTGCTTGTGAATGTCAACCAGCTCGACCTGCATGGTTCCATCCGCTGGCAGGGTGTTGGAAAACGCCACTCAGAGGCGTAATCCGTTCCAATGGCTTTGTTATTACTCCGGCAATAAAATATGTTCAATGCGGCCATATCACTCGTCGGCGGGGCGGGTTTTCGGCCGCAGCGCACCGCAACCATCCATTCAACGAACCATCGTACGGCAGCAAGCCCGCATCATATGGTTCCGGGCAGCCCCGGAGGACCGATGCCCACGCAGCCGCCAATCGCCTCTGCCTGTCGGCGGTTCCTCTAGACGGCTGGGGGGCGTGGCAGGATCTATTTAAAATTTGGTTGCGGCGTGCTGCGGCCGAAAACCCGCCCCGCCGAACCTCAGCAAAAATTGAACCTGTTTACTTGCCGGAGTAATAAAAGTCCAAGATCAAGGCGCGCGAATCTCCTGGCGCAAAGCGTACTTTTCGGTACGCCGCAGCGGCAACGAGATGAAGTGCAACGCCGAGTTTGGTCTTTCTTACAATGCCATCAATGCCATCATTTCTTGGCGCTGCTCTGCCCCTGCATACCCTGCAGAAGCTGCTCCATGTGCCAGATCTGCTTGTCGTCGGCGGTCTCGCCGGCCTTCACGAACACGGTGCCGTCCTGGTAGTTCAGCGGCCCCTTGAACAGGTTGGTCGCTCCCGAACCGAGGTCTTTTATGAACTGGTCGAGCGCCGGCTTGACGTCGGCGGGCAGGGCCTGTCCGGAGACGAAGCCCACGATGCTGGTATCGGGGTTGTTGATGTCCTTCCAGTCCGGGCCGAGCCACAGCCACTCCTGCTTCCAGGTCTTGCTCATGGCGGCCTTCACGAACGGAATGTACGCCGGACCCCAGTTGAAATAGGGCACGCCCAAGCAGACCTCCGGGGCGCCCTGACAGGCCCCGACGTAGTCATAGGGAACCCCCCAGACGTTCTTGCCTTCCTTTTTCTTCTGGCCGGCTACCGTTAGCGCCTCGGTGGTGTCGATCCCGGAGAGGACCACGTCATAGCCGGTGTTGAAGAAATTCTGGGCCACCTGGGTCGGATCGGAGGTCACCCCCGGAATGTTGAACCAAAACCCGATCCAGGTCACCTGAAATTTCAGGTCCTCGGTCTTCTTCTTGAGCACGGTCTCCCAGGCGTATTTAGCGCCCAGATACGCCGACGCCGCCAGCCGGCGGGTCTCCTCGTTGATGAGCGGCCCCAGGTAACCGATTTTGCCGGTCCGGGTGGTGAGCGCGGCCGCAAAGCCCGCCATCATCTTGGTGTACTCCATCTTGCCCATGAGGTTGCTCAGATTGGAGGGGGCCTTGCCGGACAGCACGTCGTCGCCGGAAATATGCAGAAAGTACACGTCCGGGTGCTGGCGGGCGGCCTCGCGGGTGCCGTCCTTCATGTCGTCGGAGTTGGCAATGATCAGCCGGGCGCCCTTCTCGACCATGTCGTCGACCAGCTGCGGAATGGTTACGCCGGGCCGGTCCGCCGGGTTGACCTTGTCGATATAGATCATCTTGGCGCCGGGCACCTTCTTTTCGACGTATTTGCCGCCGTCGTAGTGCGCCTGGCTCCAGCCGTGATCGTTGTACGGGCCGACCAGCAGCAGGCCGAAGGTCAACGGCGGCTCGGCGGCGCCGGCGCCAGCCAGGAGCGCCGTTGAGAACAGCGATAGAAACGTCAGCAACAGGAAACCCTTCTTCAGCATAATCGCCTCCCAGGGGAACGGTATGGGTTCGGTTCGATGCGGTGCAGTAGACGCGGAATATATCAAAGACGATAGCAGGTCAAGCCGCGATGGCGGCTGGCGCGCATTGACTTCGGTAACCGGGAACCCACGATGAATCGCCCGATCTTCCGTTCAACCGTCCTGCGGGGGCTCTCTCGCGGCCGGGTTCAAAGTCGCTTCCGGGTGAAGGCTTTGAGCAAGCGTTTGTCCAGGGTAACCAATTCTCCGCCGGTTCTGCGGGCCAGCCACAAGTAGGATGCGTCGTAGGTCGTCAAGCGATCTTCCGTCGCCAGGTCGATTACTTCCAGGTGATCCACGGCCAGCAGATCAATGGCCAGCCGACCGGCCATGCGCAAGGCCTCGCGGATCGGTTCAGCGGAGTCGGGGTGCGCGATGGCTTTTTTGAAGGCGATGCTGGCCAACTCGAACCAGAGCAGGTGCGGCGCCACCAGCGTGGATTCCGAGAGCTGTTCTGCGACCGTTTTCGCGTCCGGCTCACCGAAAACCAGCGCCCCCAGGGCCGATGCGTCCACCACCTTAACGGGCATCTCGGTCCTCTCTGACCATCGCCCGGGATTCAGCCGGTGTGCGCAACCCCAGCGTGCGCAGCCCATCCAGAAATTCGGCAGGGCTCATGGGGGTGCTTTTACCGGCGGCTTCCTCCAGGATGGCCATCAGCTCCCCCTGAAGGGAGCGGTGGTTTTTCGCCGCCCGTTTGCGCAGCTCTTCCGCGGTCTCATCGGGAACGTTTTTGATCGAAAGGTTGACCGGCATACCCTGCCTCCTTGTCCGAGTCAGCTCCAATTTAGCTCCAATTCGGCTCCAGGTCAAGAATCAAGATCAGGTAGTATGGAATCAGGGTCGCTCCGTTTGAAGGCGAAAGGTTTCTTTTGCATTTCTGCATAAATCAATTGACAATCCAATTCCCTGGTGTAGGACATATCAACTGACCGGTCATTTGCCATGAATGCCGGCCGATTCAGGACCGCCTCGAACCTTCCATCCAAGGAGAACCGCTTTGAACGCCCGGCTCAACATTCCCCGATTCATCCGTGAAATTCGCAAGCGCACCGGCCTCACCCAGGAAAAATTCGCCGCCCGGCTCGGCGTCACCTTCCCGAC
>JALOPB010000406.1 GCA_025454115.1 Desulfobacterales bacterium
GGCAACCTGCGCTACTCCCAGAATGCACCCCTGACCATGTACGAGGAAGTCAATACGACGTGCAACCTGCCGGCCCAAATCGAGCTTTATGCGGTCGGCGGCAACGAATACCGTTTTCTCTTCATTGCCAAGGGCGGCGGTTCGGCCAACAAGACCCTGCTGTTCCAGGAAACCAAGGCCGTCCTAAACCCATCGACCCTGCTGGCCTTCATGACCGCCAAGATGAAGACGCTTGGAACGGCGCCCTGCCCACCCTATCATCTGGCCTTTGTCGTCGGCGGGACCTCGGCTGAATTGACCCTCAAGACCGTGAAGCTGGCATCGGCCGGTTACCTGGATGGGCTGCCGACGAAAGGCACTGAGACCGGTCATGCTTTCCGCGACCTCGATCTCGAAGCCGAGTTGCTTAACGCCAGCCGTGAGATCGGTCTGGGAGCGCAGTTCGGCGGCAAGTGGTTTTGCTTGGAAACCCGCGTGATCCGGCTGCCGCGGCACGGCGCCTCCTGTCCGATCGGCCTCGGGGTCAGCTGCAGCGCCGACCGCAACGTCAAGGGCAAGGTCACGCGGGAGGGGATTTTCCTTGAAGCGCTCGAAACGGATCCATCGCAATACCTGCCTAAAGTCAAATTGGAGGCGACCCGGGCGGTGCCGGTCGACCTCAACCGGCCGATGGCCGAGATCCGCGGCCAGTTGAGCAAGTACCCCGTGGCGACGCCGCTGTTGCTCACCGGCCCCATCATCGTGGCCCGCGACATCGCGCATGCCAAGCTCAACGAGCGCCTGCAGCGTGGCGAGGGGCTGCCCGGCTATTTCAAGAACCATATCATTTACTACGCCGGGCCGGCCAAGACGCCCAAGGGCTACCCGGCCGGCTCCTTCGGACCCACCACGGCCGGCCGCATGGACGCATACGTGCCGGCCTTTCAGGCGCAGGGTGCATCGCTCGTGATGCTGGCCAAGGGCAACCGCACGAAGCTGGTGACCGATTCCTGCAAGACCCACGGCGGATTTTACCTGGGCTCCATCGGCGGCACGGCCGCCCGCTTCGGCAAGGAGTGCATCACCGGCATGGACGTCGTCGAGTATCCGGAGCTCGGCATGGAGGCGATTTACCGGATTACGGTCAAGGATTTTCCGGCGTTCATCATCGTCGACGACAAAGGCAACGACTTCTTTGAAGCGATTCTAAAATAAGGAGACCTTTATGGCCAAGCAGAAAATGAAAACTATGGACGGGAACACCGCGGCTGCGCACGTGGCCTATGCCATGAGCGATGTGGCGACGATCTACCCGATTACCCCATCCTCACCGATCGCCGAAATCGCCGACGAGTGGGCGGCTTCCGGGCGGAAGAATATTTTCGGCCAGACCATGACCGTGCGCCAGCTGCAGTCCGAGGCCGGGGCGGCCGCTTCGGTGCACGGGTCGCTCGCCGCCGGCGCGCTGACCACCACGTTCACCGCCTCTCAAGGCCTGCTGCTCATGGTCCCGAACATGTATAAGATCTCGGGTGAGCTGCTGCCGGGGGTTTTCCACGTAACGGCGCGGGCCATCGCGGCCCACGCCTTGTCGATTTTCGGCGACCATCAGGATGTCATGGCCACCCGCCAGACGGGTTTCGCGATGATCGCTTCGGCTTCGGTCCAGGAGGTGATGGATCTCGGTCTCGTCGCCCATCTGGCGGCGATCGAATCGAGTGTGCCCTTCGTGCACTTCTTCGACGGCTTCCGCACCTCCCACGAAATTCAGAAGATCGCCATCATCGATTACGAGGACATGGCGCGGCTGACCAACTTCGATGCGGTTGCCAAGTTCCGGGCGCGAGGGGCCAACCCGGAACGGCCGGAGCTGAGAGGCACGGCCCAGAATCCCGATATCTACTTCCAGGGCCGCGAGGCGGCAAACCCCTACTACCTGAAAGTCCCGGGTATGGTGGATGCGGCCATGCAGAAGGTCAGCGATCTGACCGGGCGCCGCTACCGGCCGTTCGATTACGTCGGCGACCCGCAGGCCGACCGTGTGGTGATTTCCATGGGATCCTCCTGCGAAACCATCGAGGAAACGGTCAACTACCTGACCGGGCAGGGCGAGAAGGTCGGCTTGGTCAAGGTCCGGCTCTACCGGCCGTTCGTGAAGGACTTTCTCTTTGCGGCGATCCCGGCCAGCGCCAGGATCATCACCGTTCTCGACCGGACCAAGGAACCGGGGGCCCTGGGCGATCCGCTTTACATGGATGTGTGCACGGCTTACATGGAAAGAGGCCAGATGCCGAAAATCCTGGCGGGCCGCTACCGGTCGGCATCGTCGACGACGTCACCCACACCTCGCTCGACGTCGGGCCGAGCCTCGACGTGGCGCCGCAGGGCACCGTGCAGTGCAAGTTCTGGGGCCTCGGCGCCGACGGCACGGTCGGCGCCAACAAGAGCGCCATCAAGATCATCGGCGACAGCACCGACATGTTCGCGCAGGCCTACTTCGCCTATGATTCGAAGAAGTCCGGCGGCATCACCATTTCGCATCTGCGCTTCGGCCATAAACCCATCCAGTCCACGTATCTGATCGATACAGCCGACTATGTCGCCTGCCACAAGGACAACTACGTCGAGATCTACGACGTGCTCGAGGGAATCAAGGAGGGCGGCACGTTCGTGCTCAACTCGCCCTGGACCCTGGCGGAGATGGAGGACAAGCTTCCGGCGGACATGCGGCGCACCATCGCGGCCAAGAAGCTCAAATTCTACAACATCGACGCCGTCAAGATCGCCCAGCAGGTCGGCCTGGGCGGTCGCATCAACATGATCATGCAGACGGCCTTTTTCCAGCTGGCCAGGGTGCTGCCGGTCGATCAGGCGATCACCGCGCTCAAGGGCGAGATCCAGAAGCTGTTCGGCAAGAAGAGCGAAAAGATCGTGGCCATGAACCACGCGGCGGTGGATGCCACGGTTGCCAACTTGGTGGAAGTCAAGTACCCGGCGGCCTGGGCGCAGGCGGGGGGCAAGGGCCGTGCGACGACAACGGAGCCGGACTGGGTTCGAAATGTGATGCGGCCGATCCTGGCCCAGCAGGGGGACAAGCTGCCGGTGAGCAAATTTACGCCGGATGGGATCTTTCCGGTGGCCACCACCCAGTACGAGAAACGCGGCGTTGCGATCAGCGTGCCGGAATGGATCATGGACAACTGTATTCAGTGCAATCAGTGCGCCATGGTCTGCCCGCACGCGAGCATCCGGCCGTTTCTGGTGACCGAGGCGGAGCTTGAAAAAGCCCCGGCCGGCTTCGAGACCAAGAAGGCCGTCGGCAAGGAGCTCAAGGAATACGCCTTCCGGATCCAGGTGGACACCCTGGACTGTATGGGCTGCGGCAACTGTGCGGACATCTGCCCGGCCAAGAAGAAGGCGCTGGTCATGAAGCCGCTGGAAACTCAAACCCAACAGCAGATCCCGCTCTGGGACTATGCCATGGAGCTGCCCGTCCGCGACAGCCTGGTCGGCCGCTTCACGGTGAAGGGCAGCCAGTTTTGCCAGCCCCTGCTCGAGTTCTCCGGCGCCTGCGCCGGCTGCGGCGAGACCCCGTATGCCAAGCTCGTCACCCAACTCTACGGCGATCGCATGATCATCGGCAACGCCACCGGCTGCAGCTCGATCTGGGGCGGTTCGGCGCCGTCGGTTCCCTACTGCACCAACAAAGACGGCCACGGGCCGACCTGGGGGAACTCCCTGTTTGAGGACTCGGCTGAATTCACCTACGGCATGTTTCTGGGCGTGCTTCAGCAGCGGCGCCAGCTGGCCGAACTGGCCTGGAAGGCGGTCGAGCAGGGGGATGTCCCCGCCGAGATCAAGCCATTGCTGCAGGGTTGGCTCGACCACATGCAGGATCCTCAAGAGTCCCGGAAGTTCGGCGACCAGCTGAAGGCCGTCCTGCCGAAGCATGCCGGCCACCCGCTGCTGGCTGAGATCCAGCGTTTGGAAAAGCTTTTCACCAAGAAATCCTTCTGGGTCTTCCTGGGAGACGGGGCGGCCTACGACATCGGCTTCGGAGGAATCGACCATGTCATGGCGGCAGGCGAGGACATCAATGTGATGGTTTTCGATACCGAGGTATACTCCAACACCGGCGGGCAGTCCTCCAAGGCGACCCCCACCGGCTCGGTCGCCAAGTTCGCCGCCTCCGGCAAGAAAACGCCCAAGAAGGACATGGGCCAGATGATGATGTCCTACGGTTATGTCTATGTCGCCAGCGTCGCCATGGGCGCCAACAAGAACCAGCTCATGAAGGCGCTGACGGAAGCCGAGGCCTATCCCGGGCCGTCTCTGATCCTGTCCTATGCCCCCTGCATCAATCAGGGCATCCTGGTCGGCATGGGCAAGACCCAGGTTGAAGAAGACCTGGCGGTGAAGTCCGGCTACTGGCCGCTGTACCGCTACAACCCGCAGCTGGTCAAAGAGGGCAAGAACCCCTTCATCCTGGATTCCAAGAAGCCGGACGGCAACCTGCGACAGTTCCTGGAAGGCGAAATCCGCTATGCGTCGCTCAAGAAGACCTTTCCGCAGGAAGCCGAACGGCTGCATGCCATGCTCAATGAATGGGTGAATACCCGCTACGAACATCTGGCGGGGATGGCGGGTGCAGGAGGCGGCGCTCCCGAGCCGGAGAAGACCGCTGAATGAGGCGGTCGCAGAGCGGCACATTCGTATAACAACAGCAAGGCTGGTCGGAATTCAGACCAGCCCTGCTGTTTGGAATCGTCAGAGGCTGCTTGACACCTGTAGTTCCGTAGTCTAAACATAATATGGCCTAATCCCCGGCAACCGCCGGGAGCGGGGGACCCAGGTTTTTCGGGGCGCATCGCCGTATGGCGAGGGGTAACCTTATCGGCCCTAGCCCTCCAGCTAACCTCGTCGGCGTCGATGAGGAATACCTTCGGGATCAACGGAGGTCTTTCCTCCACCCTCTTGATTCTGGAGGTGCATGCCATGTTTGCTCAGCCTTCCGCACCACCGCGCCGGCATTCCCGCCTGACCCCATTTTCGGTTAAAACCGTAAACCGTTCCGAGTCTCAGCCGTTTATGAGGTGCGGTCTTCGGGCCGGATATCGATTGAGAACATCGTTGAATTGCAGGGCGCCGGTCTCCCGCGGATCGCCAAGCAACTCCGGGAAGTCAACTACTTGAAGAACGTGATCGTGACCGTGGGAAGGGCCGGCATCGAGGATTTCAAGGATGCCAAGCGCTTTTTTTCGGAGCTGCCTCAGAAGCCCAAACTGATTTGGTGCACCGGCCCGCGGATGCAGGCGATTTATGATCGATTGAAGCAGGAAGGCATCGATGTGGGCGAAGACGGGAAAGGCCGGTCGGCATGGATCGCCTACGGCTACATCCTGGCCTTGGAGAACAGCCACGTTATCGCGTTGCATGATTGCGACATCGTCACGTACGACCGTGAGCTCCTGGCCAGGCTTTGCTATCCCACGGCCCATCCCAACATTGGATTCGAATTCTGCAAAGGCTACTACAGCCGGGTCACCGGCCAGCTGCACGGCCGGGTGACGCGCCTCTTTGTGTCGCCGCTGCTCCGTTCGTTGAAAGCGACGCTAGGCCCCAATCCATTCCTGGACTACCTCGACAGCTTCCGCTACATCCTGGCCGGTGAGTTTTCGATGGACATCGACCTGGCGCGTCGACTGCGAATTCCAGGCGATTGGGGTATCGAGGTGGGGGTTCTGGCGGAGGTCCATCGCAACTGCGTCCTCAGCCGTGTGTGCCAGGTGGATCTATCCGACAGCTACGAGCACAAACACCAGCCGCTCACCCTGGAAGACCCGGATAAAGGGCTGCTTAAAATGGGCACGGATATCGCCAAATGCCTGTTTCGAAACCTGGCCAGCCGGGGGTATATTCTGACGAACGAATTTTTCATTTCACTCAAGTCATGCTACCTGCGCATCGCTCAGGATTTCATTACACGTTATGAACACGATTCCGCCATCAATGGCTTGACGTACGATCGACACCGGGAGGTAAGTCAATCCGAAGCCTTTCTGCGCTGCATCGAAAGCGCATCTCAGCAATTTCTGCAAACTCCGCTGGAAGTGCCCTACATCGCCAATTGGAACCGGGTCGCATCCGCGGTTCCGTCCATTTTCAACATGCTGTTGGAGGCCGTCGAAGCCGACCGTAACGCTTAAACAGACCGGACGCTTATGAATGGGTCGATCCTAACACTTCGAAGGCATGCGGATATCGCTGTTTTTACGGACCTCGACGGCAGCCTGCTGGATCCCGTAACTATTCGTTCAAGAATGCCCGTTCGGCCCTGGAGCGCACCGTGTCGGTCATCCGCAGCATTGTGGGGCCGCCGCTTTGCAC
>JALOPB010000083.1 GCA_025454115.1 Desulfobacterales bacterium
CCAGCTCCAGGAGCTGATCGGGATCCTGCACCGAATGGACCCAGAACGAAATTTCCTTCAGGTGCTCGATGGCGGGAGAGGCAGGCGGTGAAGATCGGCTATTTTTCATAAGGCCCTTGAACCTATTTTATTGCCGGTGTAACGGCAACGCCTGTCGGGTTCAAGCGGTTCTCGTCCGGGCGACGATGAACTCACCGACCTTCTCCGCCGAGCGGCCGAAGAGCTCGTCGACGGGCACCTGATCGATCATGGCGTCGACCCAGGCGACGCTGTTTTCCTGGACGATGTTCTGGATGTGCTCATATTTGCCGCCCAACGCCCGGATCTTCTGATTCAGCGGCACGCGGTCCTTGAAAGCGATGTGCAGCAGGAGCAGGTGCTCGACCCGGTTTCCGCCGGACGACGATGCCGACAGCAGCGGGATCACCAGGATGCTGCGGTCGTCCTTGCGGCCCTTGCCGATGTAGACGTTGCCCTGGCGCACGATGATGCGTTTGCTGCCTTTCAGCGTGCGATCCGATTCCACCCGGGAGGGGATGGCGGCGGTGGTTCCACGCTTGTGCAGGATCTCGATGGTGGTCTCCTCGCCCGGTTCCCCCAAAAGGTTCAGGCCGTCAATCCGGTACAATACCGATCCCTCGATCTCACGGATGATGCCCTGCACGTTTTTCAGCACGATCAGGTTGGCGGGGGTGAGCTGGGCGATGGAGAAGTTCTCGGCCGCCAGCGCCGCGAAGACGATGCCTTCCAGCCGTTCGCTGATGCGGCTGGTGCCGACCGTGACGGTCTTGGCCTGGTGCTTGATGGCATCCACCGGGCGGGCGAGAAAACCGATGGCTTCCGCCAGCCGGCCGGAGAGGGTCTGGAGCATGTTGGCGGCCGTGCCCTTCAGGCCGAAGTCGAGTTCGAAATCGGAAACTTCCAGGCGGCCCGCCAGGTACTTGAGCAGCAGCGTCAGGTCGGAGGCGATGTCGAACCCCACCGTGGTCGGGAACTGCCGGCGTGCCCGGCGCTGCCGGAAGGCCGAATAGAATGCGGCGATTTTTTCGCGAAACGACCGGTCGAGGACCAGCTCGAAAATATCAACCCCGCCGCCGGCGGCCTCGCGGATGGTCTGCTGCAGCTCTTCGTGAAAGCGGTAGAGAAAGCGGGAGCCTTCGTGGATCGACAGCGCGGCGTGATAGCCCCAGAGGTGGCCGACCAGGGTGCTCAGGATCGGCGCCAGGTGCTCGGCGACGGCCGGCACCTGAAAGACGTCTTCGGCGTAGGGGTCGAAGCGGTCCTCGCCCTCGTCGCAGATCACCACCGGCGTCGCCTTGTGGGCCTTGAAAATGGCGGTGTCCTTGATGATGTCGCCGATCACCGTGGGGCGGGTGCCGGCGGCGCAGACGATGATCAGCGGTTCGGAGGACAGGTCGATGTGTTTCTTATCCTCGACGTAATCCGACGAGATGGTTTTGTAGCATAGCTCGCTCAGCTTGATGCGGATTTCATCGGCCGAGGCTTTGTTGGGGCCGCTGCCGACCGCCGCCCAATACGTCTTGGTGACGGCCAGCCGTTCGGCCGAGGCGCGGATGCGGTCGGCCATGGCCAGCACGCGGCGCATGTGATCCGGCATGGCCAGCAGCCGTTCGATCTCGGCCGAAATGAAGTCCGCGTCCCGTCGGCCCCGGAGACCGGCGATGTGCAGGCCGAGCAGCGCACCGGCGATGATCTGGGCGTAGAATGCTTTGGTGGAAGCGACCGACATCTCGATGTCGCGGCCGCTGCTGGTGTACATGACGCCGTTGACCTTGAAGGTGAGGTCCGAGTCTCTGCGATTGACGATCGCCAGGGTATGCGCCCCGCACTGGCGCACCATGTCCACCGAGCGATTGGTGTCGGTGGTGGTGCCCGACTGGCTGATGGCGATCACCAGTGCGTCCGACATGGATCGACCGTCCCCGGCCTCGCTCAGGAAAAATCCGCTGAATTCGGACGCTTTGAGCGCCTGGACCTGGACGGTCGGGTCGTTGAGGTAGACGTTGAGGATGTTGGCGCAGGTCAGCGCCGCCACTCCGGCCGTGCCCTGGCCGATGAAATAGATCCGCCGGATGGAGCCGTCGGCCAGCGCGGCGTTGATGCGTTCCGGAACGACGCGTTCGTCGAGGGCGACCACCCGTCGCCGCCCGTCGCCGTCCTTGATCTTCCAGCGATTCTGAAGCGTCTTGGCGACCGAGGCCGGGGACTCCGATATCTCCTTGAGAAAATAGTGCGGGTAGTCCTGACGGTCGATGTCACGTGAGGTCAGGGCGGTCTGCTTGAGGTTGGGCGCGCTCAGGGGGCACGGGGTGCCGTCGTAATACATGGAGGTGATCCCCTCCAGTCCGCCGCCGCTGTTTTGGTCCAGGACAACGATCTGCCCCTGGGTTTTGCCGCTGCGGCCTTCCACGACCGACTCCCCGTCCAGCTTGATGTACGTCTGGGTCTCCTCGATGAACCCGTAGACCTCCGAGGTGGACATGTAGTGGTCGGGCGCGATGCCCACGAAGATCGCCTGGCCGCTGCCCTTATGGGCCAGAAAGAGCTTGCCCGGGGCGAGATCGGTGTGCATGGCGATGGCGTGGGAGCCCTTGAAGTCGCAGACCGCCCGGCGGAAGGCCTCGGCCACGTCGAAGCCCTGGCGCAGGTGATGCTCGATCTGCAGGGGAATGATCTTGGTGTCGGTGGTGACCTCGGCATGAATTTGACGGCCGCTGCGCTCGACCGCTTCGCGGAGCTCCTGAAAATTGTCGATGTCGCCGTTCAGGCAGGTATGGATGATGCCGCTCTCGCCGGCGGTGCTGATGACCTGGTTGTCGACCGGGTGGCAGTTGGCTTCGGTGATGGCGCCGACCGAGGCCCAGCGCGTATGGGCGTTGACGGTGTGACATTGCAGCGGAAACCGCACGAGCGTGTGCAGAATCGCATCCGCCGCGATGTGTCGGCGCAAACAGCGAATGTTGTCCCCCAGGCTGCCGATTTCGACGGCGACTTTGTAGGTCAACGCTACGGCGACCGCTCCGTCGCGGCGGTGCATGCTGATGCTCTCGTTCAGCAGCGGTTGCTTTTCGCAACGCCGCCCCCATTCGGCCTGCAGACCGTTTTGTGCCAGGGCGGCGCTGAATTTTTCATAGGACGCCGCGGCGAGCACGAACAGCATGGAAACCCCGGCCGAATCCCGACCGCGCACCTCCATGCGGTCGATGCTGTTGAGCACCGCGTTGAGGTCGCGGAATATCATCAGGGCGTCCGGCGGGAGGGGGGCGGCTTCGGACCGGCTCAGCAGCGCGTTCACCTTGTCGATGTTGGCCAGAATCTCCGCCTGCAGGCACCAGGCGATGTCCCGCAGCCGGTCGATCCGCAGGGCCATCGAATCGACGTCTGCGGCGCTCAGACGGCCCATGACCTCGTCGAATTGGCGGCCCTCGACCTCGGCATGTTCCGTCAGCGTCCGGGCGATGCGATCGATTTCGGACTGCAGGCGGCTATCATTGCACAACCGGGCGAACGTATGGGCCCGCTTCAGGGACTGGACCTCATCCCAGAGCGACGCGATGCACGTCTCGCCGCCCAGATAGTCCGCGGCGCAGCCCTCGGCCTGAAGCCGGCCGGCGGCCAGGCCGTTGCGGCGCACCTGCTCGGCCAGGGCGCCGAGGTCCGCCAGCGGGATCGAGGCCGGCGCTTGCCGGGCCCGCTTGAAGGCGACGATCCCGGCGATGCCGCAGCCGAGCAGCGTGGCCTGAACGGGGAACACGACCAGAGATCCGTCCGGCACGCGGGCGAGACAGCGGCCGAAATAGACGCGACGCGTCCGGACGGAGCGAATGCGACCGGCCATTGCACGCAGCCAACTAAAAACGGAACTGAAAAGAGAATTGGAAATCGATGTCAACATGGTCATCTCTCCTTCCAAGCCAGGTTTCCATGCAGAAAGCATGCCGTCAACCGGGCCGGTCGCGTACGGGCATCCCCTATCGCAGGGCCGTACCGGGCGTCACGACCTTATCCGGCATGATCAGCACCGGGCCGGCGTCCTCGCCGGCCGCCAGCAGCATGCCCTGGGACAGAATGCCCATGAGCTTGGCGGGTTTGAGGTTGGCGACGACAATAACTTGGCGGCCGATCAGGGACTCGGGGTCATAGTGTTCGGCGATGCCGGCGACGATGGTCCGGCGTACGCCCATGTCGATATCCAGCTTGAGTAGTTTCTTGGCTTTGGGCACGGCTGCGGCGTGCACGATCGTGGCCACCCGCAGGTCGATTTTGCGGAAATCGTCGATGCCGATCTCCGGCTTGATCTCGGCGGCGGCGGCGTTCACGGGTGAAGCCGTCTCGGCTGCCGCCGGCGCGGTCTCAATGCGCGGAAAGAGCATGACGGCCTTGGGCAGAGAGGTTCCGGCCGGAATCGGCTGCCACAATTCCAGGTCTTCCAGCCGATAGAACGGCGCCGCCGGGTCCAGTCCGAGATGAGTTTGCATGCGGCCGGCGGTATCCGGCATGACGGGGTAAATCAGGCCGGCGATGAGGCGCAACCCTTTGAGCAGGCTGCTCATCACGGCCGCCAGCTGGCGCAGCGTGGTCTTTTTCTTGGCCAGCTCCCAGGGTGCCGCGACGTCGACGGCCTTGTTCATCCGGCTGATGAACTCCCAGACCGCCGCCATGGCCTTCTGCAGCTCGAAGCCTTCCATCGCGCGCGCGTATTCCGCGATGGTGCGCCGGGCCTCGGGTCCAAGGCCCAGGCCGAATTCACGCGCCATCTCGGAGTCGACCTCCGGGACGATCCCCCCGAAGTACTTGTGGGTCATTGAAACTACGCGTGAAAAGAGGTTGCCCAGGTCGTTGGCCAGGTCCGCGTTGATCCGCTGCACCAGAGCGGTCTCGCTGAAGTTCGAGTCCAGGCCGAAGGTCATCTCGCGGATCAGAAAGAAGCGAAATGCGTCCAGCCCGTAGCGGTCCTTCATCTGCAGGGGCTCGACGACGTTGCCGATGCTCTTGGACATCTTGCCCTGTTCGACATTCCAGTAGCCGTGCACGTTAAGGTGGCGGTAGACCGGAATGCCCGCGGCCTTCAGCATGCAGGGCCAGTAAATACCGTGGGGCTTGAGGATGTCCTTGGCCACGATGTGCTGGGCCACCGGCCAGAATTTCCGGAAGCGCTCGCCGTCCGGGTAGCCGAGGGCCGAAACATAGTTCAGCAGGGCGTCGAACCAGACGTAGGTGACATAGCGTTCGTCGAAGGGCAGGGTGATCCCCCAGGTCAGTCGCGATTTCGGCCGCGAGATGCACAGATCCCCGAGGGGCTCCCGCAGGAAGGCGAGCACCTCGTTGCGGTAACGCTCCGGCCGGATGAAGTCCGGGTGGGCCTGGATGTGGTCGATCAGCCAGTCCTGATAGCGGCTCATGCGGAAGAAGTAATTGGCCTCGCGGATGGTCTCGGGCTCGCTCTGGTGATCGGGGCATTTGCCGTCCACCAGCTCGCGCTCGGTGTAGAAGCGTTCGCAGCCGAAACAGTAAAGCCCCTCGTATTCGCTGAAATAGATGTCCCCTGCATCGTAGATCGCCTGGAGCACCCGGCGGACCACGTCCATATGATCCGGGTCGGTGGTACGGATGAAATGGTCCGGCTGCACGTTCAGGTCGGGCCACAGGTCCCGGAAGAGCCGGCTGATCCGGTCGACATACGGACGGGGCTCGAGGCCTTCTTTCTGCGCGGCGCGGACCACCTTGTCCCCGTGCTCATCGGTGCCGGTCAGGAAGAAAATCTCCTCCGATTGCATCTGGTGGAAGCGGCGGACGACATCGGCCACCAGAGTCGTATAGGCGTGGCCGAGGTGCGGCCGGGCGTTCACATAGTAAATCGGGGTGGTGACGTAGAAAGTCATAAGATGTCCTTTGCTCAGCAGCGAGACGGTCTGAAGAATATGCACGGGCCCGCGGCGCTACCCATTCGAAGCACGGAATCCGAAATCCGAGACAATTTCGAATTACGCCGTCGGTTCCTGAATGGTGCCGAGAGGCGTTTCGATTTCGGAGCCGTCCGCCAGACGCACCGTCAGCCGCTGGCCCACGGCGTTGTGCCGGATCACCTTGCCGTCCCCGCTGGGGGTTTTCACGATGGAGCCGATTCTGGGCAAGCTCCGCTTGAGATCCATGTATGTGTCGTATTCATAGACGAGACAGCACATCAGCCGGCCGCATTGCCCCGATATCTTGGTCGGGTTCAGGGACAGGCTCTGTTCTTTGGCCATGCGGATCGATACGGGCTCGAACTTTTCCAGGTAGGAGGCGCAGCACAGCTCCCGGCCGCAGCGGCCGACGCCGCCGCACATCTTGGCCTGGTTGCGGATGCCGACCTGACGCATTTCGATGCGCACGCCCAGTTCCTTGACCAGCATTTTCAGCAGCTGACGGAAGTCGACCCGGCCGTCCGCCGTGAAGAAAAACGTGGCCCTGCTGCCGTCAAAGGATTTCTCGACCGCAAAAAGGTTCATCTGCAGGCCCAGCTCCTTGATGCATTTGCGGCAGAACGCCTGGGCCGCCTTTTCATCAGCGGCATTCTTCTGAAGCTGCTCCAGGTCCCTGGCGGTGGCGAGGCGATAGACCTTTTTCAACGGCGGTCCGGGCGGCAGCTCCTCCACCAGCTTCGGCGGGGCCGCCACGGTCCCGAAGCTCAATCCCTGCTCGGTTTCAACAATCACGTCATCGCCGGGCGCCAGCACAAACGCTCCGCCGTCGAAATCGTAGACCTTTCCGGCAGGCTTGAAGCGGACCCCCACGATTTTGGTCGTCATAACATTGCCTTTTATCGGGAAAATGGGAACCAAGTTCGACATCCAACGCACTAAACTCTGAATCCTGACTCCGTTTCACACGCCGGCCCCGGTTTGCCTGGCGGCCGCCATGGAAAGCCACAGCGCCTCCATCGTCATCCGGGGATTGGCGTTGGCCCGAATCCGCCGCCGCGCCGCCGCTATCGCCCGGCCGGCATTGTCCAGAAATCCCGGTTCGATCGATTGCGACGCGGCCAGGATCGAACGTTTCAGATCCTGGTGGATGATCCGGTCGGGGCAGTAACGGGCGACGGCCACATCCCGCACCCAGGTGGCCATCAGATCAAGCATCTCCGGGATATCTTCCTTGACCTGCGAGGTCTTTTCCGCCAGCGCCAGCAGGGACGTTACCGAAAGCCGGTCCCGTTCGGCCAGCTGGGACAGGATCCAGTTGCGGCGCTGGATCCAGCCGCTGCGTTGCATCGCCAGCGCACGGGTGACGGAGCCGTTGGCGAGCGCCGCCGTCAGCTGGGCGTCGGCGGGTGAAAACCCGTAAGCCGTGGCGAGCATGGCGGCCAGGTGGTGCCGGGCGATCGGCTTGAATCGAATGTGCTGGCAGCGTGAAACGATGGTCGGCAGCAGGTCGGCCGTCTGCGGTGCGGTTAAAATCAATACCGTGCGATCGGGCGGCTCCTCCAGCATTTTCAGCAGCGCGTTTCCGGCCGCCGGGTTCATCCGGTGGGCGTCCGCGATGATCGCCACCCGGAAGCGGGCTTCGTAAGGCTTCATGGCCAGCACCTGGCAGAGGCTTCGGACTTGTTCGATTTTGATCTGAAGACCGGAAGGCGACACCCGCAGAACGTCCGGGTGCCGGTCCGTTGCGATCTTGCGGCAGGCGGTGCAGTTGCCGCAGGTCGCGCCCGGCTCCCCATCGCTGCTCCCGGTGCAGTTGCACGCCATGGCGAAAGCGGTTGCGGCCGTCCGCTTGCCGACACCTTCGATCCCGGTGAATAGAATGCCGTGAGGGATGGACCGGGTGGTCAGGAGGGACGTGAGGATTCGGATGGGTCGTTCCTGATCAATGATCGCGTCGAACCCGGGCACGAAATTAATAGTCCACGCGTTCCTTGAGTTCTTTTCCGGACTTGAAAAAAGGAAGCTTCTTGGGCCGAATGTTCACTTTTTCACCGGTTTTCGGATTCCTGCCGGTGTAACTCTTGTATTCTTTAACGAAAAAACTGCATAGCCCTCTGATTTCCACGCGTTCCCCGCGTGCCATGGCTTCCGCCATGTGATCGAAGAAGATCTGGACCACTCGCGCAGCCTCTGCCTTGGAAATATTTGCTTCGGTCTTCAGTGCGGAAATCAACTCCAACTTGTTCATACAGCCTCCTTCGGAGTGGCCTTAGAGCGAACGCTTAGCTTTCTTCTATAGTATCGAACTTGATAAAATGTCAAGCAGTTATGCGAGGATGGGCGGCAGGACTTCGATGTCCTGATCCTGGACTTCCACGCCGGCGAACTGCCCGAGCGCCTCGATATTGACGACGACGCGGCTCTGGTTGCGGTAGCGAACAAAGGTCCCGATGACACCGGCGAGAGGGCCGTTCACCACCACCACGCGGTCGCCCGGCTGCAGCTGGTGGCCGGTGGCGATCGGCATTTCGGAGTTGACCATGATTTTCAAGGAGGCGATGGTATCCTCGGCGACGGGCACCGGTCCTTGCTGGGTGCCGATCAGGCGCACCACGCCGGCAGTTTTAACAATCTCCAGATGCGTATGCGGATGCAGGTCGGTCTTGAGGAAGACATAGCCCGGAAACAGAGGGATGTGAATCATGGCCTTGCGGTCGCGGCGCGTACTGCGCACCTTGATTTTCGGCAGAAAGACCTCCAAGGATTTTTTCGAAAGCCCCTCGCTCACGACGCTTTCATGCCGGCTGCGCGTGTGCAGCACGTACCACTGTTTCAGCAACCGTCGATCTTCCATGTCGTCAGCTCTCCAGCCCTGATGGTTTTGTAACTATTACTCCTGCAATAAGATATGGCAAATTCGGCTATGTCACTCATCGGCGGGGTGGGTTTTCGGCCGCGGCGCGCCGCCACCATCTGTTCAACGAACCAGCGTACGGCAGCAAGCCCGCTTCATTTGTATCCGGACAGCCCCGGAGAACCGATGCCCACGCAGCCGCCGGCCGTCTCTGCCTGTCCGCAGTTCCTCTAGACGGCTGGGGGGCGTGGCAGGGTCGCCTGAAAATTTGGTGGCGGCGCGCTGCGGCCGAAAACCCACCCCGCCGAACCTCAGCTCAAGTTGAACCTGTTTACTTGCCGGAGTAATGACCCAATCTCGGCGTTGCGCCTTGTCCCTCAGTCACTGCGTCGTACTGATTGATTTTTGCGCCCCTGCCAAAACCATTAAAAGCCGAACTCCCCGATCCCGTGCAACCGGATCCGCAGGCCGATGCCGACGTCGTCTTCGTCCATTCCGAACACGGTCTCCAGGGTCCAACACTGACTTTCATAAACGAATCCGAGCGAATACGCATGCGCGCGATCGAAGATGAAATCGTATTCGTATGAGCCGATGAGGGCCAGCCGCTCCGTGACCCCCAGGCGGGCCCTGGTGATGAGCGTGCTCACCTTCTTCTCCTCCGTGGTGGCGTCCTGCTCGACGAACCCGCCGGTTTCAAACTCATCCACCACGGCGTTGCGGGTATCCGGGTTGTAGCGGTACTCCAGCGTCAGGCGGTCCTTCCGGCGCGCGGTGAGCGTGACGGCCCCGTTGAAGAGGTCGAAGCTCTCCTCGTGAAAATCGTACTTGACCTCCCCGTCCAGACTGATGAACGCCGCCGGGGAAAAGGTCAGTCTGCCTTCAAGGGGCGAGAGGGGATGGACCTCGTCCGCATCCCGGTTGTAAACCTTGCGCGAAAAATCGTAGAACTGGCTGAGCTTGAAGCGCAGGAAATCCTGGTAACCGTATTCGCCGGGGGTGCGGATAGCCCCGCGGTCGAATTCCTCGTCCATCGCCGCCGGCTCGACGCCCGCGGTTTTCAGCGATTTGGACGTCAGCGTATTCGTCAGCGCGTAGCTGATCCGGGTGCGCTTTTCGAGTCGATCTCTGGAATCGATGTTGGGAAGACTGTCCTGGTCCACCTCCGGCACATAGCTGAAGGCGAGCTCGGGTTTGACCGAATGCTTGACTTTTCCGTCGGTTTCGCGCCCGGCAGCGTAGATGTTGTAGATTTCGGACGAGAGTCCCAGGCGGGTATCGTAGATCTCGCGATGAAAAACCGCGTCTTCGGACCAGGCATCGGTTTCATCGATCTTGTACTGGTTCCACATCGTCTGACGGAGGCCGGCGGAGGGTTCGACGGTGACGTACGGCCG
>JALOPB010000084.1 GCA_025454115.1 Desulfobacterales bacterium
GCCGGAGTTCTATCTGCACGCGGAGGAGATCGATGAAGAGGCCGGAAAGATCTGGCTGGGTGCGGCCGACGACACCGTGTTCCGCAAACGCGGCGTCGAATTCGTGGACGGATCGGCTCCCGGTTTTGCCGCCATCGTCGGTGCAGCGCCGGATCCCGAGACTGCCAAGCTGATCGTGGAAGAGTACCAGAAGCGCAGCCTTTACATCTTCCTGGCCGCCCAGCAGAACAACACCTCGGTGGCCCAGCAGCTGCTGCAGGCCGGGGTGCAGATCGGCTGGAACACCCGCATCGTGCCCTTCGGGCCTTACATCTCTTCAGCCATCTTCGCGCTCGGGTTCGCCAACCGCGCTGCCATGGCCTTCGGCGGTGTGCAGCCCGGCGACTACAAGCGCATGTTGCTTTACAACAAGAACCGCATCTTCGCCTTCGTCAACGCGCTCGGCGAAGTCGGCACCGACTGGGCCGCGGCCGCAGCCGGCTGCGTCAACTGGGGCTTCCCCACCATCGCCGACACGGACATCCCCGAAGTGTTGCCGACCGGCATCTGCACCTACGAGCACGTGGTGGCCAACGTGGCCCACGCCGACATGGTACAGAAGTCCGTCGAAGTCCGCGGCTTGAAGGTCCAGGTGGCCACGATCGATATCCCGATGTCTTTCGGCCCGGCGTACGAGGGCGAGCGCGTGCGTGGTCAGGATCTCTATTGCCAGATGGGCGGCGGCAAGACCCAGTGCACCGAGCTCGTCAAGATGGCCGAGATGAACGAGATCGAGGACGGCAAGGTGGTGATCGTCGGGCCCGACGTGAACGAGATCAAGGAAGGCGGCGCGTCACCGCTCGGGATCTATGTTCAGGTCGCCGGCCGCGAGTTCCAGACCGATTTCGAACCGATCATCGAGCGTCAGATCCACCACCTGGTCAATTATATCCAGGGCATCATGCACATCGGCCAGCGCGACATCGCCTGGATTCGGCTGAGCAAGGCCGCCGTCGAAAAAGGTTTCTCACTGAAGCACATCGGCGTCGTGCTGCACGCCAAGTTCCATCAGGATTTTCAGAAGATCGTCGATAAAGTCCAGGTCACCCTCTTCACCAAGAAGGAGGACGTGGACAAACTCACCCAGAGGGCGCGGGCCGAGTACAAGATGCGCGACGAGCGCGTCGAGAAGATGACCGACGAGTCGGTCGAGACCTACTATTCCTGCACGCTATGCCAATCTTTTGCGCCCAACCATGTCTGCACCGTCAGCCCGGAACGGACCGGACTTTGCGGCGCCTACAACTGGATGGACTGCAAGGCCTCTTTTGAGATCAACCCGACCGGGCCCAACCAGCCCATCCAGAAGGGCGAATGCCTCGATCCCAAGCTCGGCCAGTGGAAGGGCGTCAACGAGTTCGTGCAGAAGGCTTCGCGCGGGGCCGTCACTCACTACAATTTTTACTCGATGGTTCACAGCCCGATGACCACCTGCGGCTGCTGCGAGGCCATCGCGGCCATGCTGCCTTCCTGCAACGGGATCATGACCGTCAACCGCGATTACAGCGGGGAGACCCCCTGCGGCATGAAGTTCACGACGCTCGCCGGCGTCATGGGCGGCGGCGCTTCCTCGCCGGGATTCGTGGGCCACTCCAAATTCAACATCACCCAGGGTAAGTTCATTTTGGGTGACGGCGGCATCAAGCGCCTGGTGTGGATGCCGAAGATCCTCAAGGAAGAAATCCGCGAACGGCTGATCAAGCGCGGCAAGGAGGTCGGCATCCCGGATCTGATCGACCGCATTGCCGATGAAACCGTCGGCACGACCGAAGAGGAGATCCTGCCCTTCCTGAAAGAAAAGAACCATCCAGCGCTGTCGATGGAGCCGATCATCTCCGGATGACGGATCTTGAGGAATTATCGGGCGGCGCGCGACCGGTCTAGCGGCGCGCGCCGTCGGCACCGTACCTGAAACACGCATAAAGGAGACCGAGATGGCATTAACCGGAATTCAGATATTCAAGCTCCTTCCGAAAACCAACTGCAAGGAATGCGGTGTTCCGACCTGCCTGGCCTTCGCGATGAACCTCGCTTCCGGCAAGGCAGAACTCGACAGCTGCCCTTACGTGTCGGCTGAAGCCCGAGCGGCGCTCTCCGAAGCCTCAGCGCCCCCGATCCGGCCCGTGGCTCTGGGAAAAGGGGTGCGGGCGGCGACCACCGGCGGCGAGACCGTACAGTATCGCCACGAAAAGACCTTCTTCAATCCGACGCTGCTGGCCGCTATGGTCGGCTCGGACATTTCAGAGGCGGACCTTCAGACGAAGCTGAAGAAATGGAACGCCTTGCAATATGAGCGCGTCGGCCTCAACCTGCGCCCTGAACTGGTGGCCGTGAAAGACGTCAACGGGAATGCCGAGGCCTTCGCCAAGACGGCCAAGACCATTGCCGAGACGTCCGAGTTCAACCTCGTGCTGATGACCGATCAGCCGGCCGTGATGAAAGCGGCCGTGGCGGTCACTACGTTCAAACGCCCGTTGATGTATGCTGCCACCGCCGCCAATCTGGCAGAGATGGGTGCGCTGGCCAAAGAGACCGGATTGCCTCTGGCCGTCAAGGCCGGCTCAGTGGCCGACCTGGTTCCGCTTACCCAGAAGCTCACCGAGATGGGGCTGAAGGACCTGGTGCTCGACCCGGGCTGCCGGGAGATCAAGCAGGCCCACCAAGACATGATTGCCATCCGGCGCTCGGCGCTCAAGGACGGCAATCGGGCGCTGGGCTTCCCGGCCATCGTATTTCCCTGTGAAATGGCCGGAAACCTCGACGTAGAAACCCTCATTGCCGGAACCTTCGTCGCCAAATACGGCGGGATCGTCGTGATGTCGGACTTCGCCGGTGAGAGCCTGTTCCCGCTGCTGCTGGAACGGCTGAACATCTTCACCGACCCGCAGCGGCCCATGACCGTGACGCAGGGGATTTACGAGATCAACAATCCGAACGAAAGCTCGCCGGTGATGGTGACCACCAACTTCGCCCTGACCTACTTCATCGTCTCCGGCGAAATCGAGGCGAGCCGCATTCCCTCCTACTTGTTGATCAAGGACTCCGAGGGCCTGTCGGTCATGACCGCATGGGCGGCCGGCAAGTTCGCGGGCGACGATGTCGGCATGTTCGTGAAGAAGAGCGGCATCGACGACAAAGTCAAGAACAAGGAAGTCATCATTCCCGGATATGCCGCCGCCATCGCCGGCGACATGGAAGAAGAGCTGCCCGGCTGGAAGATCACGGTGGGTCCGCGGGAAGCCGCGCACCTTCCGGCCTTCCTCAAGTCGAAATAACTAATGACCCGACGGATGCCGGGGGGTGGATGTCCTCCTCCCGGCGCCTTCCGTTGACCATTCCGTTCGAGAGAGAGAGGGGTGTATGATCTTAATCGGTGAAAGCTTGAACGTCATCAACAAGAAGATCGGAAAGGCCTTTAAAGAACGCGATCCCAAGCCGATCCAGGAGGAAGCTCTTTTCCAAAGGTCCAAGGGCATGGACTACATCGACATCAACCTCGGTCCGGCCAAGAAGGAAGGCCATGAGCTGATGCCGTGGGTGGTGAAAACGGTCCAGGAAGTGGTTCCTGACGTTCCCCTGGCTCTGGACACCTCCAACATTGACGCCATCGCTGCTGCGCTCAAAGTGTACAAGCCGACGACCCAACCGCCGCTGGTCAACTCCATCATGGTGCGGCCGGAGCGTTACGAGCGCATGGTGCCGATCGCCAAGGACAGCAACGCCGATTTCATCGCCCTGATGTGGGGCCCGGAGGGGCTGCCGCGTGATGAGAACGAGCGTGCGGCCCTGTGCGTGGAGCTGCTCTATTTCGCCAACGAGGCCGGGATTCCCAACGAGAAAATCTGGATCGATGGGATCGTGACACCGGTCAACATCCAGCAGCCCCAGGCCATCAGCCTGATGAACTTTCAGTCCATGATTCCGGACATGGCTCCCGGCGCCAAAAGCACCTGCGGTCTGTCCAATATCTCCAACGGCCCTCCGGGCCACCTGCGGCCGATCCTCAACCAAACATACATGGTCATGCTGCAAAAGCACGGCATGTATTCGGTCATCTCCGACCCGCTCGACGATCAGCTGACGGCCATCGCCAAGGGAAAACGCCAGGACATCGTAGACTTGATTTACGGAGTCATGGACGGAAAAACTCCCGACATGGGATCTCTTACCAAGGAAATGCAGGATTACGTGAAAACGGTCAACGTCATCCTTGGCAACACCCTGTACTCGGATTCTTGGCTGGATATATAACTGCAGGCATCGTGATCAGGAGCGAGACAGCCCTTCCTTCGCAAGAGGGGAGGGCTTTTGTTTAACATCGAGATACCGGATATGGGATACGAGCCTCCTACTAGGAGGGAGTTCGCTTTGTTTTTCATCCAACATCCGGCATCCGGCATCGAGCACCCTCTATAATGCCCCGCATTGACGACTACATCGCCGCCGGCGCACTCGCCAGAGAACGACTCGCAGTTGAACCGTATGAAACCATTTTGAAACGTTCGGGGTTTGAACCGGGGGAGGGCGAGGCGTTCTGTGTGCCATTTCTCAACCGCACCTTTCGGTTGAGCTATCCGGACTTCGATTTTCGCGATGTCTCCGGTTCAGGTAAAGAAGTGCCGCTTCAGGAGCAGATTCTCATCCTGCATTACTTGCAGGCTGACCTGTTGGGGCAACCGCTCGGGGATTGGGTCGCCTACCGTGAAATCTCCGGTGCGGCGTTCTATTACGCTGCGTTTCTTAAACGAGCCGTTGAGCCGCTGAAGAAAGCGTTCGGACAAAACATCGCCGGCCTCAAGGATGCGGCCGTTCGGCTGAACGGCATTGCCGTGAAGTTCGGGGATGCGGGGTTCGATTTCCAGGTATTTCCGAAAGTGCCGGTGCGCCTGATCCTGTATGCCGGGGACGATGAATTTCCGGCGGAGGCCAGCATCCTATTTGATCGCTGCATCGAACGGATGCTTTCTCCTGAGGACATCGCCTGGTTGGCGGGGATGGTGGTATATCGATTGATCAGCCTTTCCCGGGAAACAGCCGTATAGATTCGGTCCAGCTGCCAGCCCATCCTGCAACTCTTTCGGATCCCCCCCGGCAGCTTGGACGATGCGGCGGGTCGGTTGCAATGCCCCCAAAACCTTGTCACTCAAGGTCCCATCTGGTAGACTACGCATATAAAGGTGGCAACGGAAGCTGGCTTTTGGAGCGCCGGCTATCCTTATGACGCTCCTTCGGGCAGAACCCCATCCTGTGCCGCCCTCTCAGCTGCCGGCCTGAAGTCAAACGGCCGGCCGCTGCGGAATGGAAGACACGCCATGGATCCAGCACCCAAACCTAAATCACGAGCACTGGAAGTCAATCTGGCCGATTACCATGTCGATGTCGTCGTCGATCCGAAGTACACCGTGCTTCAGGAGGTCATGGACAAGTACTACGGCTTGATGGAGGGGTTGAACACTTTTCTCCAGGAGCTTTCTCACCCCTACCTCAATTGGCGCTTCATCGTTACGGAAGCGCGCAGATACTCGCTAGATTATTTTCACCTCTTTCGGCAGCATCCGCGGGGACCGGAAGCAGCCCGGCGGATGATGGAAATTCTCATCGCCGCTGTTTACTTCGCCAAGACGGAGGAGGTGAAGATTGCTGCGGTCGACAACTTGTTGTTGTACCTGCAGGCCATCATTCGAGATGCTGATGCCGATTTCGAACGGTTCCGTCCGGTCGTCAACGATGGGTTCGAGCAGATGCATCGACTGCCGGAAGAGGCCTTCGATTTAGTGGTTCGAAGCTATCACCCGACGGCCCGCCTGGCCGCTGCCTTCATGAAACGAACGGCGGCCGACGGCAAGGGGTTTGCTTCGCTCAATCGCTTGCTGGCGCGGTACCTGGGGCGCACCTACGCCTACTGGTTGAGCGAAAGCGATCCGGAAAGCGCATGTGGCCGGGAGTTCTCTGAATTCGGGAGCGGCGAGGCCTGCGACGATCTTTTCCAGGACATTTCCCACCGCCGGATCGAAGAATGGCAAACCGTCTTGAACACGGTTTTATCCTCGACCGATCCGGATTCACCGGAGGCCGCGGAGCGACTCCTGGCTCTGCCCGGATTCAATCATTTTGTCGATGCCTACAAAAAAATTCCCCAACTGCTGCTGGAGCGCGGGACGGCAAGCGGCCGGGGCCAACACCTGAAGTTGATCTTTCTTTTCCAGATGATGAACACCGCGGGGCTGGCCCTGGTTCATGAGGAAACCTTTAGGGAAATCAACCAGACCCTGACCTGGATTATCGTCAACGAGAATTACCGCAACATCCAGCAGTTGATCCGCAAGACCTTTTCGATTCTCAAGGAGCGCTCCCAGAGCTACCCGGCGACGGCGCTCACCTGCGTGCTCAACATGGGAAGAGGTGTTTATAAGACAGATGATATCGACCTGGTGAATTTTTTCATCGACGCCCTTATTGACCTTGGCTTTCAAGCGCCCTCGGTGCAAGGAGTGGATGACGAATGGCGCATTAAGTCCAACAGCGCCCACCTGATGAACATCCGTACCTGGATCGAGTTGATCAAGCTGAACCCGAAGCGTTCGACCCGACTGCTCTCGGCTCTGATTATCCATCTGTCGCTGTGTGGCGTGCTCATCCGTGATATCGACCTCTTCCCCCGGGATGTGACCGGGCTGCTCAACAGTCCGGTAAACTCGGTCTATCACCTGGTGAAACAGCTCGCGCGCCTGTGCCCGGTGTTCTTCAACGACATCGGTGCCGAAGGCCGGCTGCGGGATGTGTCCACCCGCATCGATGAGCTCTCCCAGCGGCGGGATGTACTGGTGCATTTCCTGCGCAAACAGAGCCACGTCGAAAGCAGCAACCAGATCATCCCCTTCATGGAGGCGACGTTCGAATTCTGGAAGAACCAGAATAAAGAAGGGCTGGCGCCGTTTGTGCCGCCTGCGATTTTCGAGCAGATCGATTCGAGAGGCGCTTACGTCAAAGGACTTCACCGCGTGATGCAGCGCCTGGTGAAGAAGGGCGTCCGCATCCCCGATGACCTGTTGGCCTTAAAGCCGGAGGAGCTCTCATCCCAGCTGGGGTTCATTCCGGGCGTTTCCAGCGCCGACTTGGAGCGGTTCAATCTGGCCGTGGAATTCTACAAACTGCTGCATCAGAAATATCGACTCAACGTCGTCGAGCTGGAGAACTATCTGGCCCAACTGCGTCCGGAAGGTTTGCCCGAATTAAACCGGCTGGAGCAGGCCCTGCGCGAACCCGACACGACTCAGCGGCTGACGCTGATATTGGAGTATCTCGGAACGCTGAAGGCCGTCATCACGTCCGCCAAACACTATGAAATCCGTGAGGACATTTATCAGAAACGGCACATCACGATCGATATTCCCTCTATGTACGGTAGTTACCACGAAATGAAGTTCGACTGTCTGGGGCTTACGCTGCGCCTGGAAGCGATGGTGAATGTGCTTTTCGAGAGCTTGATCCGTGAGATCGACCTCACGCTGATTACCAAGGCCACGCTCGCTCAGATCCATCAGGCGCTCCAGCGATTTGACCAGGCGCTGCGGCTGGACGGAATCCGGTCGGCGGAATTCGAGCGCCAGCTGGAGTTCTTAAGGGATTCGCTGGCCGTCAAAGGATTCACGCTGACCCAATACCTGGATATTTTCAAAGGCTTCGCCCAGGCCGTCCAGAATATCATTAAAGACCACTTCAACAACCTGCACGGCGCGAACCTGAACCGGATCCTGCCGCAATTGCCGACGGACCGGATTCTGCCGAAGTACTTGCCGAGAGAGCCGCTGGAGGACCGCGAGCGGCTCAACCACCGCGTGGCGGAAATCTTCTTCCGTGATCAGATTGCCGGATCGCTCGGTCTCCAGCAACTGGATCTTTTCTTGGGCCGGATCCTGAACACGCTTTTCCAACAGTCCTACAAGCTGCCCAAAGACAAGCTTCGGCAACTGCTGCTTTACGACCCGCACGCGAGTCTCGTGGGGATCGATTCGGCATCCGACCGCGAAATCGGCGTAATTCATCTCGGAACCAAGGGCTTCAATCTGGTTAAGCTGAACGGTCTTGGTTTTCGAGTACCTCCCGGCTTCATTGTCACCACCGAAGTCTTCCGCTGTCGCGAGGTGATCGAGAGCTATGCGCCGGCCCAACGGAATTTTTACGACCAGATCACCCATCACCTGCAACGGCTCGAGCAGGCCACGGGCAAGGTTTTCGGCGACCCCGCTCATCCACTGCTCCTGTCGGTGCGCAGCGGGTCATCAATTTCCCAACCCGGGATGATGGATACTCTGCTCGATGTGGGCAACAACCTGGAGATCACCGCCGGCGTAGCTGACCGTACCGGCAACGGATGGTTCGCATGGGACAACTACCGGCGATTTCTCCAGAATTACGGAATGGCGCATGATCTGACACGCGACGATTTCGATGCCGTGATCGATCACTTCAAGCAGCGGCTCGGGATCCCGCTGAAACGGCATTTTTCCGACGACCAGATGCGGGAGGTGGCCCTCGCCTATCGGCGCCTGATCGAAGAAGCAGGCGTGGAGGTTATTGATTCGCCTTTCGAGCAGTTGTTGCTGGCCATTCGTCGGGTGCTGGCTTCATGGGAATCTCCGAAAGCGCTGGCCTACCGGCGCATCATGGGAATCTCGGACGACTGGGGCACGGCGATCGCCATACAGGCTATGGTGTACGGCAACCTGTCGTACGAATCCGGGACTGGCGTCATCTTCACACACAATCCGCGATGGGCCGGAGACGTGTTGAAGCTATGGGGGGATTTCACCACCGCCAACCAGGGAGAGGATGTGGTATCCGGACTGGTGCGTACGATGCCGATTTCGCTCTTCCAGCAGGAAATCGAAATGCGCGAGACCGATGTCACCCTGGAAACCCACTTTCCAGGAATCTATCACGAATTGCAGCGTTGGGCCCACACGCTCATCGACGACCATGGCTGGAGCCCGCAAGAGATCGAGTTCACCTTCGAAAGCCCTTCCGCCGGCGATCTCTACATGCTGCAAACCCGGGACATGGCCATCCGCGAAAGCCCGAAGGTACTCGCCTTCGACCTGGAAGTGCCACCCCACGACCGACTCCTGGGACATGGCATCGGGGTCAGCGGGGGGGCGATGAGCGGCCGGCTGGTTTTCACGCTCGACGAGATCGAGGGCTGGCGGATGCGGGAGCCGGCCACTCATCTCATCCTGGCCCGCACGGACACGGTGCCGGATGACATCCGCGAGATCAACGCGGCCGACGGACTGCTGACCGCCAGGGGGGGGCTGACCTCGCATGCGGCTGTCGTGGCGCATCGGCTTGGGAAAACGTGCGTGGTCGGGTGCAGCAGCCTGGAGTGCAGTGAACGCGAAAGAGTTTGCCGGTTCCCGGCGGCGATGCTGAAGAGCGGCGATCATATCAGCATTGACGGCCATGAGGGATCGGTGTATCGGGGAGTCATCAAGCTTCGGGAAGCATGAAGAAGCGTCTTCTGGGCCGGTTCCGACGGATGGGTGAGCCTGCCAGAAGCGGATCGAAAAGGAGGGAGTTCATGGCGGCATCATCCAGTTCAGAACTGAAGCTGGGCATCAACGGCCTCGGTCGCATCGGGAAGCTGACGCTCTGGCACCACGTGGCGCGCAAGGCGTTCGGAGAGCTCGTGGTCAATCTCGGGCGGTCGGCCGGAAAATCGCTGGCGGACGTGGCGCACTATATCGAGCGGGATTCGACCTACGGGTGGCTGCACGGGTATCTATACGGTCATCAGGCCTCCTCGGTCATCACGGATGTTGACGAGCAAAAAGGAACGCTGCGGATCGACGGCCTGCCGGTGCGGTTTCTGCGTGAGAAGCGCAATCCCGCGGAGATCGGCTGGGGGGGGCATGGCGTTCGGCTGGTGGTGGATACCACCGGGCAGTTTCTGGATCCAACGATCGGGCCGCAGGATCCCAAGGGGTCGGTGCGCGGGCATTTGACGGCCGGTGCCGAAAAGGTGGTGGTTTCGGCTCCCTTCAAGATCAAGGATAAGACGGCCTCCATCCCCAGCGATGCCGTCACCACCGTTATGGGGATCAATGGCAACGACTATGATCCACGGAAGCATCGGATA
>JALOPB010000085.1 GCA_025454115.1 Desulfobacterales bacterium
CGGTCGTTTCCTTTGGCGACCAAACGATCCCGATGTTTCCGCACCCGGCTGAAACCAGACGGGTCTACGCCGGTGTGGTCGGAATCGCGCTGTCGGCGCTGCCGGGGCCAGCTAAGGTGAAGGTGGCCTGGGCCGAAGGCGCCCAAAGACGCTCCACGTCCGCTGCCGTCGTCATCCGCCCGGGCGCCTATGGGGAAGAAACCCTGAAGGTCGATCCCCGCCATGTGCGTCCGAGCCCCCATGACCTGGAACGCATCCGCCGCGAGCAGGCTGAACTCAAACAGCTCTATGCCTCCGGCAGCCGTTCCCGGATATGGCGGGATGGGTTTCGGGTTCCCGTGCCCGGAGAAATGAACGGTCCTTTCGGCACGCGACGGCTCTTCAATGGAGAGCTTCAAAGCCAACACTCCGGCGTTGATTTCCGGGCGCAGACTGGCGATCCCGTGCATGCAGCCGGCTCCGGAGTGGTGTGCCTGGCCAAAGACCTTTTCTATTCCGGCAACGCGGTCATTGTCGACCACGGCGCCGGCGTCTTCACGTCCTATTCCCATCTGAGCCGGATGGTGGTCGACGTGGGTCAACGCGTCGAAAAAGGGATGGTACTCGGATTGGCCGGCGCCACCGGCCGCGCCACCGGCCCGCATTTGCACTGGGGGGTGAAGGTCAACACCGTCAGCGTCAACCCGCTGACCTTCATTCGGGTGACCGATCTGCTGAACGGCGGTTGAAACGCTTTTTTCTTGACAGCCGACGGCCGTTCCTTTATAAATCGCGCCTTCATACGCTTACAGATTCTCTCTATATTCCGGTCCTCCGCGACCGGAACTGTTTTTAGGGCATCATGACATATCCGAAATCCATGTGGATCTATCCCGGTCTCAACAAAAGAGTCAGGCAGTCCCTATATGATTCCAGCATCTGTGACCTGGCGGCGCTCAGCGTCGTGCTGGGACTCCAGGATGCCTACACCCGCGGCCATGCCCGTCGCGTGGCTGATTATTCCCAGCGCATTGCCAGGCGCCTGGGGCTGTCCCCCGAAAGTACGCAAACCATCCGAATCGGGGGGCTGCTACACGACATCGGCAAGATCGCTTTCAGCCCTGCGCTTCTCAATAACACCCAGGAAGAGCTTTCGGAGGCCATGCGGGCCGAAATCCAACGGCACCCGGAGATCGGAGTCCATTTTTTGAGAGCCATTCATGTCGCGCAGCCGGTGATCGACTGCGTTCGCTACCATCATGAACGCCTGGACGGGTCGGGGTATCCTTTCGGCCTGAAGGCTGGCGAGATTCCCCTTGGAGCGCGCATCATCAGCGTTGCCGATTGCTTCGATGCTCTGACGACAGACCGCTCGTATCAGAAGCGGCGGACCACGGCCGAAGCATTGGCGATACTGGAGAGCCTCGGCGATGAAGGCCTGCCGCCGGAGCTGGTGGCGGAACTGATTGTCGATGTCCGCGAAAATGGATTGCAAACATAGTGTTATCTGAGTCCCAAATGACTCTTCCCAGAGGTTCAAGACTCAAATTTATTTTACAACCAGCCGAGTTAAGGATAAAATAGTACATGAATGCTATTTCCACCGGAGCGCTGAGCGTGACAAACAAGGCGGTTAAGGGCTGGTTCAGAGCCATCTTTTCGATGGCCTTTTACATCGGATTGTTCAGTGGGATCGGGTACTTGATACAATTGACGCTTTTTTGAGTGACCGCCCGGCAGCTGGCGATCATCGCCCCAGGCGGATCTCCCATCCTCCGATTCGGACAACTCTATGTTCGCCGATCATTTCCCTTCTTGTGCCTGTTGCTGTCTGACGATCATCCTACTTTAAAGAGCGCCTTTCAAAACCCGATGAGGAGTAAACAGGGGCTTCCGTCGCCACCCCGCGGGAAGACCGGCCGACGTCTCGAATCAGCACGAGAAAGTGGGTGATGCAGGCCGGGATTTCATCGGGGTGGTGGCTGACGAAAAGGATGGTCGTCAAGCCCGTGGCGGCGATGCGGTCGACGGCCTGCAGGATCAGACGCCGATTACCGGTATCCAAGCCCTGGCAGGGTTCATCTAAAACCAGTAGACGCGGCGGTTTGACCATAGCGCGGGCGAGCAGCACCATACGCTGCTCGCCGTGGGACAGGTGGTTGAATTTTTTGCCTGCCAGCGCGCGGAGACCAAGAGATTCGATCCATGCCTCGGCGGTTGCCCGCTGGTCTGGTGATGCCCTTCGGTAAAGGCCGATGGAATCGAAGAAGCCGGATATCACGACATCGGCCGCCGTGACAGCTTTGTGGTAGCGCACCTGCAACTCCGCCGAAATGAGCCCGATGCCCGCCTTGGTATCCCGGATGCTCTCGCCGCCGCGCCGCTTCCCGAACACGCGGACGGCATTGGCATAGGCTTGAGGATGATCGCCCACCACCAGGCTCAGCAGAGTGGACTTGCCGGAACCGTTCGGCCCGCACACCGCCCAGTGCTGGCCGCTTTTAACCGTCCAGGAAAGATTTTCGAACACGGAAACACCCGGATGCCTCACCGTGACGTTATGCAGCTCGATCAGCACCTCGGAAGACGTGCCACCGGGCCGCGCCACGGCGTTCGCCGCGGCCGGCAGCTCGGAGAATAACGCCGCCGGTGATGCGTACAGCCTGTCCATTCGACGGACGTCCAGCATATCTTTGCGCCGGCCCTGAAAAACGATCCGCCCCGCTCTTACCCCGATCACATGGGTGATGTTCGGAGGAATCTCGCGGCGGCGGTGAGTGACCAGCACCACCGCGCGATCGGGGCCCATCAGTTCGTTGATGATGCTCGCCAGCTCCGCCCGATACTGCGGGTCAAGGCCTTCATAAGGCTCATCCAGGATCAATAGACGCGGGGAGGCGCCAAGCGCCAGTCCGATCTGAAACCGCCGCATCTCGCCGGAGGACAGCTCGCGGATGCGGCGATCCAGCAGGGGCTCGATTTGAATCCGCTCCAGAATGCCCAAAAGGCGGGCTTTCGCCCCTCGCCGCGGCAGCCGGATGAAGTCACCCACCCGCGACCCCTCGTCCAGCCGGCCGCTGAAGGCGCGGTACTCATCCCGCTGGTCTTCCTGCGCGATCAATTTCCGCTGGTGCTCGAACGACAGGCAGGCCGCCTGCTGTCGGAGGCGCACGGGCTCTGGTGGAAAAATCCCACCGCGGACCACCGGGACATCGCCGATCAGCGCCCGTACCAGCGTGGATTTTCCTGCACCGTTGGGCCCGATCACCGCCCAATGCTCGCCGGTACGAACCTCCCAGGTGATGCCTTCGAAAAGCACCCGGTCTCGCACCCGCAGACTGGCGCGACGCAGAGAAACAAGCGGCGTCATTGGATCATTTTCCATAGAATGCCCTTGCTGGTTCTTTTTGAAAAAAGTACAATGCCTCAATTCATCAGTCAACGCCTCAGCGAACTCATAACGCCATTCGACCAACGGAGGCAACCATGGCAGACCTGAGAAACGCACTGAAGATTTCAAATGATCGCATCGAAGAAATCAATGCACTGTTAACCGATCCCAACAACCCCACCGTCAACGAACTTCTCAACGTAATCGAGCGCTATGGCGGTCCGCAGGAAATCAACCGCCGGGCGGCCGAGGCCGGCCGGTTGGAAAATCTAATAACCCGCCTTGAGAAGGTGAACTCTCCTTATGTAAAGGATCTCAAGTGGCTGATCGAACAGCGCGATCAAAATGCGTTTATCTCCATGGCGGACTATTCCCGCCAGATCAATGGATCGGCCGCACTGAACCTAAAAAATGCCGTGACGCTCGAAATCAGTGCGTTGCAATATTTCCCCTGGCTGATCAGCGAAGCCCGACGCTGCATTCAAAACGGCGAGCTCATGCCCGGCCGGTTCATCCGGGTGCGCCGGATGGCCGAGCAGGAGACCGACAACGGCGACCTCATGGCGGTGGCGGCGGCCATGCGGATCATGGGTGCCAGTTATGTGGAAACACTCGACACCAAGGGCACCGACGGATCCAACGTCCACCTGGGGGGTGCCGAGACGATCACCGGCTATTTCGGCGGCATCGGTCAACCCAATCATTACCCGCTTGTGTGGGCCGACGAGTTTCTGAAATACTACACCACCTACGGCGTCCGACAGGTTCTCAACATTAATCCAGGCACGGTGCTGGTGGGATATCTGATGCACCGGCTCGGCATCGACAACGAGTTCAAGATCTCGGTCTTTATGGGCAACGACAACCCCTTTGCCATCTTGTGGACCCTGCTGACGGCGAGGCTTTTTTCGCGCGCGGATGGGGGAACTTCTCTCATCGGCTTTAATCTGTCGAACTCCGCCAACAACGAAACGCTGCGCCAGGCCGCTTATCTACGCCGGTCCTTGGGCTTAGAGTCGGTCGTGCGCTTCGAGCATCACATCACCGAAACCTGGAAATCCATCGTGCGCCAGCCCTACAACCGCCGCGCCGAGCTGGTGGAGATCGCGAAGGAGGTTCCCAACATCTCGGCCAAGCATGAAGGCGGTGAGCCGGAGATCGAAACAACGCTCGCGCACCCATCGGACATTCTGGATTATTTTCTCGCCAAGGACGACGCCGAAAAAACGGGGCTGATGCCGGCCCTAGAAAAAAATTACCTGGAAAAGCACCACTCGGTGCAGCTGACCGCCCAGGCGCTGCTCCAGGCCGGCATCGGTGTGGTGTGCGCATCCCGGCTGCACCGCTAGCTCCAATCAATTCCCTGCGCTATTCCGCGGCATGGTCCACGTCAAGCGGTGGTCGGCTCCTGTCCTTTATTTGAAACCGACCCGCACGATCGATCATGAAGCCTCTTGACAGGTACCCCAAAGCCGGATAATAAGTTTCATGTTTGGAAACACCGTCCTGCTGGTAAAAAGTAACCATCAGTTCTTCCGAAAACATATAATGTTCAGATTGATATGGTTTAAACGAAGTGTCTACCGTCCGATTGGCAGCCGCCTTTTCCTGCAAAATAGTTATCTATTATGAAACAGTCTCCTGTCATCATGGAAGCCGAAATCGGCCGGCGCATTAAGGCGCTGCGCACCGAGAAGGGAATCACGCTTGAATCCCTTGCCCAGCAAACGGGGTTCAGCAAGGGCTATCTCTCAAAAGTCGAAAAATCCAAAAAAGCCCCTCCGGTTTCAACGCTGGGGAACATCGCCCGTGCCTTTAATGTCACGATTTCGTCCCTGCTCGGCGAAGAGAGCCCGCGCACATCGCTCTGTCTCGTCCGCAAGCAGGAACGCCCGTTGATTGCCCGCGACGGGACCGCCTTCGGCTATTCTTACGAGGCCATGGCCTATCGCTACCCCAACAAAATGATGGAGCCTTTCATCCTCACCTTGCCGGTTGGAATAAAAAAGAGGACGTTCTTCCAGCACGAGGGGCAGGAGATTCTGTTCGTCATCCAGGGACGCATGCGCTTCTCTCACGGCAACGAGGAGTACGTCGTGGAACAGGGCGACTGCATCTATTTCGACTCGAGCATCCCGCACTTCGGCGAGTCCATCGGTCCCAAAGAAGTCAGGTGTTTCATGGTCATTTACAACAGCGCGAGCGGCCGGGAGGGTACGAACCATGGAGCTAAATAAAATCAAGCATATCGGCGTGCTCGGCGCCGGCCTGATGGGCCACGGCATTGCGCAGATCTTCGCGTCGGCCGGATATGACGTCAACCTCTACGATGCGGACCCCGCCGCACTGCAGGCAGCCAAGGGCCGAATCGCCGACAACTTCAAGATCTTCATCGAATTGAAGCTCGCCCGGCCCGAACACCGGGACTGCTGCCTCGATCGGATCAGTCTCTGCCCGTCCCTCGAAGCGTTCGTTCGGGGCCCTCAGCTCATCATCGAGGCCGTCCTGGAAGATTTAAAAATAAAACGAAATCTTTACTCGGAACTCGAGCCGTTAACGCCGTCCGATACGATCTTTTCCAGCAACACATCGGCCATCAGCATCACCGAGCTCGGCGCCGCCTTCAAGGTCAAGGGGCGTTTCCTGGGAACTCACTTCTGGAACCCGCCCCACGTCCTTCCCTGCGTGGAAGTTATCAAGGGAGCCGCTACCGCCGATGAGGCCTTCGAAACCGTCTATGCCCTCATGGAGAAAGTCGGCAAGGTGCCGGTGCGGGTGCTCAAGGACGTTCCGGGTTTTCTAGGCAACCGCCTCCAGCACGCCATGTGGCGGGAGGCCATCTCCCTTCGCGAGAATAACATCGCCAGCGCTGAAGACATCGACAAGGTCGTGAAGTACGGCTTCGGCGCCCGAATGCCGTTCATCGGCCCTCTTGAAACAGCGGACCTGGCGGGGTTGGGCTTGACGCGGGATATTCACCGCTATCTCTTCCCCTATCTCGAATCATCCCGGGAGCCCTCGCCCGTTCTGGAGGATCTGGTGTCCGCCGGCGCAACCGGTGTCCGGGGCGGCCGGGGATTTTACGAATGGCCGCCTGAAAAGGTGCAGCGGATCATCCGACAGCGCGACGGCATTCTGCTGCGAATCATTCATGAGATCGTTTCGCTGACGGGCCAACGGGGCCGCAAAGACGCCAGCGAAGAGGGATAACCCCCCATTACGGCATCGCCAATATAAAAGGCAGACGCACATGAACGAGGTATCCGTTTTCTTTCTCCACGGACTGGCTTACGCCGGCCTCCTGTTTCTGGTTTCGGCCGGCTTGACCCTCGTTTTCGGGATGATGAACGTCCTGAACTTCGCACATGCGGCCATGTACATGCTGGGAGCCTATTTCTCATTCACCCTGCTGCAGGTCACCGGCCAGTTCTGGCTCTGCCTGATCGTCTGCCCCTTGCTCCTGTTCATCATCGGCGCGCTCGTCGAGCGGTTCCTCCTTCGCCGGGTTCACGTCTATGGCCATCTCCACGAGCTGCTGCTCACGTTCGGCCTGGCCTACATTCTCACGGAACTCGTTAAATGGATCTGGGGCAACTACCCACTGGCCGTGAACATCGGCGGTTTTCTGGGCACGACGGTTCATCTTTTCGGAATCACCTACCCTGTTTACCGGATTTTCATTTTCGGCTGCGCCATTCTCGTGGGGACGGCCATGGCGCTGATCCTTTTCCGGACCCGCCTGGGGATTATTCTGCGAGCCGCCGTGAATGACAGCGAAATGGTCAACGCGCTGGGGTTCAACGTGCCGCTGGTGTTTACCGGCGTCTTTGCCTTTGGTGCCGCCCTCTCCGGCCTGGCGGGGGTGATTGCCGGCCCCCTGCTCACGACCTACCCCGGCATGGCCCATGAAATCCTGATCGACGCCTTTGTCGTGATTGTGGTCGGCGGATTCGGCAGCCTCGGAGGCGCCGTGGTGGCCTCGCTGCTCATCGGCGAACTGCAATCTTTCGGAGTGCTTCTCTTTCCGAAATTGTCGCTGGCACTGGTCTACATGCTCATGGCCGCCGTCCTGATCGTCAAACCCTCCGGACTTTTCGGTGAAAAGCAATGATCTCGCAGAAAAAGGCATCCTACCTGTTGATTGCGGCTCTTTTCGCACTGGGTATCTTGATGCCCTCTGTGGTCAAGAAATACCATCTCAACATGCTGACCGAAATCATCGTGTTTGCCCTGTATGCCGTCAGCTACAATCTTCTGCTGGGCTACGCCGGCTTGCTCTCGTTCGGCCACGCCATGTTCTTCGGCACGGGAGCCTTCACGGTCGCCGTCGCACTGATCCATATTCCCGGACTATCCATGTGGACCGCCGTGCTACTGGCGCTCCTGATGACGACCATGGTCGGTTTTATTTCTGGGGGCTTTCTGCTGCGGCACAAAGGGTCTTATTTCGCGCTGCTGACGCTCGCGTTTAACTCGCTGTTTTATGCGGTGGCGACCAAGTGGCACAAAATCACCGGCGGCGATGACGGACTCAGCATCACCCGGCCCGATCTCAATTTCGGTTTCACGACCGTCAAAATGTCCGTGCTGACGAATTTTTACTACGTAACCCTGGTGGTCATCGGTGCGGCTATCGTTTTCTGCTGGTATTTCACCAAGACGGCCATGGGGCAAACGGTACTGCTCATGCGCGAAAACGAGGAGCGCATGAAATTCCTGGGGTACAACACGAACGTCAGCCGGCTGATCCTGTTCACTTTTACAGGCGCGCTGGCGGGGCTGGCGGGGGCGTTCTACACGCTGCATTTCCAGTTTGTATCGCAGTCGGCCATCAGCGTCGACATGACCACCACGGTTCTGCTGATGACCTTTGTCGGAGGAACCGGAACCTTTTGGGGACCGATCTTGGGGGCCTTTGTTTACATCATTGTCCAAAACTACCTGAGCGACATCACCGACCGGTGGCCGCTTTTCATGGGCGCGATCTTCGTTGTGATGGTTCTGCTGATCCCCGGGGGTCTTTCGCAGATCATCACCTCCATCCGCGACCGGCTGCCCGGAAGGCGCAGCAAGGGCAGCGGGCCGGCGCCGGAGGAGGCCTCGTCATGAACGGCTACCTTCAGGTCCAGAGCATCCACAAGGACTTTTCGGGGCTCAAAGTCCTCACTGGCATCGATTTTACGGTGGGGGAAAAACAGCGCCACGCCGTCATCGGACCCAACGGAGCTGGAAAGACCACGCTTTTCAACATCATCAGCGGCCGATTCAAGGCTTCCTCAGGCGCCATTCTGTTCAAAGGCCGGGACATCTCCGGTCAACCGGCCCATGTCCGCAACCGCCAGGGGCTTTCGCGCTCCTTTCAGATCACGAATGTTTTTCAGGAACTGACCGTATTCGACAACATCCGTTCCGGGGTCCGTTCACGGGCCGGCCTGCGGTATAGCTTTTTCCGTAAACCCGACAACCATCACTTGATCAAAGAGCGCACCGAGGCTATCGCCGATGAGGTGGGCCTCAAAGAGGTCTTGCATATGCCGGTCAGCGCCTTGTCTTACGGACAGCAGCGCGCCCTGGAAATCGCAATCACGCTGTCCACCGAGCCCGAGCTCATCTTGCTGGACGAGCCCACCGCCGGCATGACCCGCGAAGAGACAGCCCAGGCCATCCGTATGATCGATCGGGTGACGGCTGGACGCACGCTCGTCATCATCGAACATGACATGGATGTGGTCTTCTCACTCGCCGATACCATATCCGTTCTTCACTACGGCAAGATTCTGGTATCCGACACCCCCGACAAAATCCGTACCGATCAGCGGGTGAAAGACGCTTATTTGGGAGAAGAATAGCCATGCTATCGGTTGCGGGCATCCATAGTTTTTATGGAAAAAGCCACATTCTGCACGGAGTGTCCCTTGAGCTGAAGGAGGGAGAACTGGTCTGCCTCCTTGGGCGCAACGGTGTCGGCAAGTCGACGACGCTGAAAAGCATCATGGGCATGGTTCGCCCATCGCAGGGGAGCATCCGGTTCGACGGGCAGGAGTTGGTCGGCCGCCAGCCTTATCAAGTCGCCCGAATCGGCGTGGGCTATGTCCCCGAAGACCGACGGATCTTCAGAAGCCTGACCGTTCACGAAAATCTCTTGATGGGGATTCAGCGCTCGAAAAACAGCGGCTCACCTGCCAGCGTTTGGACTATCGAGAAGATATATGAAATTTTTCCCAGCCTGCGGGAGCGATCCGGCAACAGGGGCAGCCATCTCTCGGGAGGCGAGCAACAGATGCTCACCGTGGCGCGGACGCTCATGGGGAACCCGAAGCTCATCCTGGTTGATGAGCCGACCGAGGGGTTGGCGCCGCTGATCGTGAAGGGCGTCCTTGAAATGTTGTCCGCCGTTCGGAGGGCCGGGGTGACGGTGCTCATGGTGGAGCAGAACTTCAAGGCCGCCATCAAGGTTGCCGACCGGTTCTACATTATGGCCAAGGGCCAAATAGTTTTCGAAGGGAATACGGCCGCCCTGCTGGCGGCGGAGGACGTACGCAAGAGCTACCTGGAAGTCTGAAATTACTTTTTCACTCAACACAAAGGGAGGGTCATGATGAAAACGCGAAAGTACAGTTGTGGATTTCTGGCCGTTGCGCTGATGCTGGCCTTGCCGCTTACCGCAGCGGCTCAGGGCACCATCAAAATCGGCGCCACCGAACCTCTTTCGGGGACCTTCAAGGACATCGGCGAGCGCTACCTTGAAGGCGTGCAGTACGCCGCAAAAGTCATCAACGAGAGCGGCGGGCTTTTGGGTAAGAAGATCGAAGTCATCCCCATCGATTCGGAGCTGAAGCCGGACGTCGCCACTCGCAAGGCCCAGGCCATGATCTTGAAGGATGAGGTCAAGTTCTTCTGCGGTGGAACCGGAAGCTCCGTCGGAGCGGCCATGGCCCAGCTCGCTGAAAAGGAAAACGTGATCATGTTCACCTACGGCATGGACGCCGCCAGCATGACCGGCGAGAAGTGCAACAAGAACTTTTTCCGGCCGGGCGGCAGCACGGACGGC